>JALRCK010000749.1 GCA_023262305.1 Deltaproteobacteria bacterium | reverse complement strand
ACAATGCGACCATACTAGAGTCGAGTGCCTCCCGAAACCAAGGAAAATCATCCTGAAGATTCGTGATCATCAATAACGTAGCGATCACACTGGCGCCGTTCGAGCGCCGTTAGTAGTATAGCGAGGTCGTTTAGACAAGAAATCAACGGTACTAGGGAGCAAAAGCATGAAGAAGATCGTTATTGGCCTAATGATGAGCTTGGTCGCAGGAAACTGCTGGGCTACAGATTACGTCATCGATTCAACGCACAGCAGTGTGGTCTTTAAAGTGAAGCATCTCGCGATCTCGTCCGTCCCCGGGCGATTCGGGGATGTAGCTGGAAAGTTTTCGTTCGATCCTGCCAAGGTCGAAGCATCGATGGCAGAGGCGACCATCAAGGCAACTAGCATCAACACGATGGATCCGAAGCGTGATGATCACCTCAAGGGAGCTGATTTCCTGGATGTAGCAAAGTTCCCAGCGATACAGTTCAAAACTACAAAGATTGAGAAGGTAAGCGATACGGCGTTCAATGCGCACGGGGTTCTTTCGATTCACGGCGTGTCAAAGCCTGTTGTTCTTGCGGTTACCTACGGGGGTGCTGCTAAAGATCCATGGGGCAAAGAGCGCGCAGCCTTCGAGGCTAAGACTACGATCAACCGCAAGGATTTCGGACTCACGTGGAGCAAGACCCTTGAGACCGGAGGGCTTGTTGTGGGAGATGATGTGCAGATCACTCTTGAGATAGAGGGCGTGAAAGCGTAGCCGAACTACGGACCAGAAAGTAATCACGGCGTGCGAGAGCCTGGACATATTACAGACCCTCGCACGCCGTGTGCGTATTCGTCTCTTGAGTGCGAGTCGCCTAGGTGGTCACAAGACCCTCCGCGATAGCCAGTTTTACCAGTTCCGCGTTGGTCTTAAATCCCAGCTTCTTGAGGATGTTTGAGCGGTGAGTGTCAACGGTCCTAACGCTGATTGAGAGGAGCTTGCCGATCTCTCGGTTTGGTTTGCCGTTTGCAAGGAGCACCATAATCTCTCGCTCCCGATTTGAAAGCACCTCGCTACTCACTCCTTCATCATGCCCGTTAGCTCC
>JALRCK010000748.1 GCA_023262305.1 Deltaproteobacteria bacterium | reverse complement strand
GGGATCAAGGGTGGGTCTTATAAACATCGGAGAGGATCCGTCTAGGATCTTTATCTTGTATGTGCGCTCGTGCCAGCCTAGCCAATCGGCGAACTTTCTATCAACCGCTACGCTGGTCTGAATGAATGGTGGCGAAGCTGGGATGAACGTTCCGTCATGCCGAATGTCCGAGGGACGGAGGAATTTGGGCGCCTCAGCCTCGTCGTAGTGGGAGCGAACCAGCTCGCCGTCGCCAGAGTGAAAGAAGATGTCGTATCCCTGAGATCTATCGCAGACCGCTACTCGCGTTCGTATCGGAAATGCACGCTGGATAGCCCGTGCTAAACCGGGAACACCGAAATTTCGCTCGCCAGTCCCCCAGGTGGTTCCGGCTCCGATTTCGAGGATCGAGATGGGCTCCTCTTGTCTGAGGAGCAAAGCGATGAACGCATGAATCTCAGCGTCGACAGGTCTCTCCCATCCATGAGCCATGAAAGCAGACGTATCACGAGGTTTCTTGGCGCCGAACATCGCACAGAGGCGTGCCTCGCGCTCGGGCGCCTCTGCTATGAGCTCAGCGCTTGCCCTTCGGAGGGCATCGAGAAGGGTGGATTCTTGATGAGGGCGGTGTTGGACAGCTAACTGCATAGGTGTTCGTTCTTCAAGATAATTGACTTACATCGGTAATCAAGAAAAACCTTGTCCAAGGCCCGGCATGTCCCGGTTGCAGTCTGCCGCGGAAGCTAGGGGTTCCTGGGAGTTTTCTCGAAAGGGAGAGGCTCTCCGAATCTCGTAAAGAGGTCGTTAGGAGTCGAAATGAGATGGTTTTGGTAGGTATCGAGAGCTATCCGTTATTTTGAAAGCCTCCCAGTGATCGATTATAGTCCTCGCCACTAACGAAAATGAGCCCCCCGCTATGTTTTGGAAGTCCCCGTCATCACCCTCCACTGGTCGTTCTGATCTCGCGTCGTTGCGGACTCCGCTCGGGTTGCGTGTTGAGCAACAGATCCAAGACGACCTGCACCGATGCATTCAGGAGGCGGATTGGGGGGGACTAGAGCAGGTGCTGCGTCGGATGGAGAGAAAACGGGAGGCTCTCGGC
>JALRCK010000747.1 GCA_023262305.1 Deltaproteobacteria bacterium | reverse complement strand
TGTGTGTCCTGATGAAGCTCAAAGTCGCTCTGTCAAATTTCGGAAATTCCCAAGTTAACTACCTCAATCAGGTCGTTGCAGAGTACTCGCGCTTTTCAAAGTATGATGTCGACTTGACGGTCTACTCTACGGTGCCCGTTGATCCTCCTCATCGGATGGTGTGCTCCTCTGTCGGTCTGGGTCTGCCCTTCTCATGCCGCGAGGATATGGCGAAAGAGATCTCCAAGCACGACCTCTTCCTCTACTCAGAGAACGACATGTTGATCACCGAGGATAACATTGACGCTTTTCTTCTCCACCAGGGTAACCTTCCTCCCGATCAGGTGAGCGGCTTCTATCGATACGAGCTTAACGACGGCGTCAAGCTCCTCCTTGACCTCAATCCCTTCTGGGGAAAGATCGTGACAGAGGTGTTTGAAAGGGATTTTAGGGTAGAGAACCAGCATCAGGGGAGTTGGCTGCTGACAAGATCGCAACTTCAGCACTGCATCGATAGTGGTGAGTTTCTGGTCGCTCCTCGTCGTGGTCCGTATGGAATTCTGGAGCAGGGTGCGAGCGACCCTTATACGAATTGCGGTCTCAGGAAGGTTTTTCCTCAAGATTTAACGCTGTTGGAGCGACTCGGGATTCGACACCTGCCCCTGAAGTACACGACAAGGGATGAGTGGAAAACACATGGAATTACCTTCGATAAGCTTCCAGGCTCCTAAGGTAGTGACCATGTAACCTATCAATATAACGATAGGTTTTTCCTCGCGTTATTCGCAAACGGAGCGCGCCGGGACGTCTACTCAAGGCATCTTAGCCTTGTGAGGGATGGTACACCCCTCCGGTCAACTCAGACCACAGGTTTTACAAAAGCTATCGATAGGACCTCATGGAAAAGAGCTTCAAGAGAATCTTGATCGTTGATGATGAAGAAACGGTGAGGGACTCTCTGTCGCTCCTTCTTAAGGATACCTACCATGTCGAGAAGGCTGCCTGCGCCGACGAGGCTCTTGCTCTGGTTCAGAGGGATCCCCATCCCGACGTAGTACTCCTTGATGTTCTCCTTCCAGGCTCCAGTGGACTCTCACTCCTTAAATCTATTCGGGACCTCAA
>JALRCK010000746.1 GCA_023262305.1 Deltaproteobacteria bacterium | reverse complement strand
GTGAGTATTTTGCCGTGTCAAAATGGGCTGTAAGCTCAATGGGGCTCGTGTATCTTCGACACAAGTAGATTCCTCTTTATCCCGCAGAAGCAGCTATAGAGGCTTGGTGTTCTGAATTCTCCGAGGAGCTTCCACGGCGCCCCGCCGTGATAGAAAGCCTCAAGCTTTTTATTTTTTAAGGGTGCCAGGATGCCAACGAACAGCGCTGCCGTAGTTAAGTGTCCAGATAGTGAAAAGTCCCTTTTGCAGGGCAGCTTCCCCGCATTTCTGAGGGAGCTAGTTGTAGGGTCCTCCCGTAGGGATCTCCTCTCAGCCATTCGTTGCGCGACGGTTGGGAACTGGGAATTGTCGCCAGGGACGGGGACGGTAACCCTGACGACTGCCACAGTCCGCGCGGTTTTTGACCCAAAGGCTTCCGATTCCGGGGCTTGGGTCCGGGCAGAGACCCCTCACGGGGAGCTCTCTTTGCCGAGAAGCCACTGGATTGCGCGGCAGATTCAGAGCCGCGCCGAGCGGCGTCTGACTGCGGATCGGCTCGCCCTGGCCCAGCAGGGACCGAAGTGCCTCGACGAGCTGCTGCAATCAGCGCAGGGCGGCGATCCGAGAGTGTGGGTGCCCGAGAAGTGGGAAGATTGCATACCTATTGACCTTAGTTTCTTTACGAGGCGCCGAAGCTTCTCAACTCAACTCTCCGATGGCTATCGGGCGACTATCACCAACAACATCAACGGAGGCTTCGATCCTCGGTCGGGATCGTGGACGTGGCTGGTGACTGAGATATCGATACAACATGACCGGCTCAACGAGCTGCGCAAGGCATTTGGGATGGACCCGACCGTCCTCTACCGCGAAGCAGCGGAGGTATGGGACAACGAAAGCAATCGCAAATTTGCGATGTTTTATTCGGTCTTCAAAGCGGCGAGGGACGCTGCGGAATCCGACAAGAAAATGTTGGGTCGGTAGCCCGACAACAACGCCTAAAACATCGTCCCGCGCATCGGGAATGTGTAGGTCGCTAGCTCTAGTAAGAGATGGAGCGGAGGGAGCAGTTGGAACCTTGACCGTAGGCGGGTAGACCATAGTGTTGCGAGTGGTGGAGGTCA
>JALRCK010000745.1 GCA_023262305.1 Deltaproteobacteria bacterium | reverse complement strand
AACAACTTATCCCCTCCACTGATGTACCTCGTAGTGAGGTTGTAATGGAAAAGGGCTTCCAAGGAATGGACTCAAACAAGGGCAATACCCCCATGATGACACCAGATAAAGATTCGGCTGCTGATCAAAAAACTACGATTGAGCGCCTCCTCGACGACGAGCAGGTCCTCGTTCATATTAACCCAGCGGCAGAGGGCGTGGTCATCCCACCACACCTTACCGAAAATCGAACGGTCACGCTGCGCTTGAGCAGATTTTTCAAGGGCGACCTCACACTTGATGACACGAAGGTAACTGCTGAACTCCTCTTCGGACCAGAGTACTTCACTTGCGTGCTTCCTTGGGATTGTATTTGGGGCGCCTCGTCGATTCGTGGACAGGAGTACATCTGGGCGGAGTCTGCACCAGACGAGATCCTGCAGATGTTCCTTTCGCAACGTGACGAGCGAATGAGCGCGACACCTCGCCAGGAGCGCTACATGCCTCCGCCAGCGATGAAGCCGCGAAGAACTGCGACTCACCTTCGCCGCGTGAAATAAGTACCGTTTCTACTCGTCAACGGGCTCCGCTTCAACTTCAGGTTGAGGCGCGCTGTTTTTGTTTGACTTCCCTTTCGATGATTTACTTCCGATTCGGCTCGGGTCGAAATCAATGATGTTCTTTCCAGAGAGCAGCTGCGAGCACGTCTCAAGCCGTTGCAAGGTCACCACAGCGCGAGCTCCTGTGCCCGGGAAGATCGCAATCTGGCTACGCCAACCTGGACCACTTCCCACCTTTGAGGGAACGGTCCCGAGGATACCCATGATAAACTTTTTCATTCGACCATCTTGTTCCCATACAACCCGATAGACTGGCAGCATGGTGTCAGCGTCAACGTAGAGGATCTGCCGCGCATCGGACGAGAATGGATCGCGAGACATCATCTCAACTCGCCACAAATTTCGTAGAGTCATGCGCACGTTTGTGGGGATCCACCCCGGCAGATCCGCAAAGCGTTGCGAGGAGAAATTAAGCGTTACTGGGGATGTTTTTGTGAAATCCGCACTACCGCAGATGTCGTTGTTAGTAGCCTGCACCGAAGCTCCCCCCTCTACAACGGGGAT
>JALRCK010000744.1 GCA_023262305.1 Deltaproteobacteria bacterium | reverse complement strand
GAGAGCAGACCCAACCGCAGTACCATCATCCCCACAACCGGGAAAGAGGTGGAGCCGCTTAAATCCAGACTCCCTTTTTATCAACATGTTTGCCTCAGAATTCAGAAACGAACCGCCGCTCAAACAGAGATTACCATCGGAATAACTTTGAGTGTCCTCACATAAGCGCTTCGCATTCATGAGTAGCGTCTGCTCGAAGACGTACTGAATCGACGCCGCAATCTCCTGAGCCTTCGGGGAATCACTGATAGAAGGGTCAAACGCAGCATGCGGTGAAACACCTGAGAGCAGGCTCCATATATACTGGATAAACACCCCATCGCTCTGCTGAAAGGGTCGCTCATAAAACGATGCGCCGATCTCCCTCCACCGATCGACTGCAACGGAATTTGGTTTGCCGTAGGCAGCGAGACCCATCAGCGTACCGGCCTTTGTCAGACCGGGACCTAGGCCGAGCTTTCCTGTGAATACAGAGTACGCGTTTCCGATCATGATCCCCGGACACCGGAGGTAGCGAAGATCTACCCCCTCTCCATAGGACATGAGCGAGCAGGCTTCTGGGCGAAACATGCTCGCATCGACACTAAGGCACGCAGCTCTTTCGAAGGGGCTGGTGAAAAACGCAGCAGCGCTATGGGCAATGTGATGATTGACGAAGTAGGCTGGGATTCTGCGCCCGGCTAGCTCAGCTTCAAGTTCAAAATAGGTATCCCCGCCAAAGAGATCAAAGATGGGGGTGGTTATCTCCTCACCCCCCTTTCTGAATAAACGCACCGGGCTGCCGTGCGATGGGATGAAAGCAGCTAGAGCAACCGCCGCAACATCTGATGGCTGCACCCCACTCTGCTCGAAGACGTATGAGAGAAGAGCATCCGATATGCCACTGTCTTTCTTCTTTCGAGTAATACGCTCAAGGGAGACGGCGCACACAAGCCGACCATCACGAACGATAGCCGCTGCTCCGTCATGCCCCCAGTTAAGACCAAGGATTACCTTCATTCTGCAGATGCTCCCCCACCTATCCCTCTTGTAAGATTCAAGACTTAGCATCCCTGATTCAACCTAACGCGCCCACCCCCTTCTGAAGACTCCAACTTGTGCCTTTACCT
>JALRCK010000743.1 GCA_023262305.1 Deltaproteobacteria bacterium | reverse complement strand
GGATAACACGCCAGAAAAAGTCGGTTTAGCGACACCCAAAAACACATCCTGAGCGACACAAGGCGCACCGGAGGCTACGGCTGTTACCGCCACCACGAGGGAGACTCGCGCGTTTTTTCTCAGTCGTTGAGCAAACTTCATCTTACTCCTCCACACTTAGGGCACCTTGGCATAACGCACAGCTGCTTCACGGACAGCCACGTATTTCGGGGAAAAAGCCGTGTCCAACGCTGGATATCGCTCAGCGGAGCCCCATGAGCCCCACTTGGAGAACGCCTCTACGTGATTAAAGTGAACGAAGAGGCCCGGAGATGTAGTGGCCCATGCATCCAGATATGTGGCGTAGAGGGCCCTCATCCGTATATCACGATTAACCTTCTGAAATAATGCAGTGAGCTGCGCGTTATCTTGCCCACCATGAACGCCAACTAAATGCTGTCCGCCTTCGTATGCCACTAGCTCAACCCCATAATTGTCAGCCACGCCCTTTTGAGCGCGCATCCAACCTATACTTGTTGGTATCGATGAATTAAGCAAGCTTGTGAAGAGCTGATCAGAACTCCACGTGGCCACCACGCTCGCTTGGGCCCCGCCATATTCATGACCGAAATATGGCGCGATAGCGAGAGCATCAGCGAACAGGTAGGCGTCTCCTGTTTTTAGGATAGTTTCACTCACGTACGAGCTTGCTGCTTGCGAAGCAAGGATCCGTTTGATGCGACTCGTACCACCAAAGACGTTCTCAAAGTATTGG
The DNA here is from genome assembly GCA_023262305.1 of Deltaproteobacteria bacterium. Lineage (GTDB taxonomy): Bacteria > Bdellovibrionota_C > UBA2361 > UBA2361 > OMII01 > OMII01. Next base: position 355 of record JALRCK010000743.1, on the reverse strand, counting down.
AATACCTCCTTAGAACGAATGGCATAAAATCTCCAGGCGGCCTCCCACTCACTTGAGGCGAGACCCAAAGCACGCCCTCTCTCCGCTGCGTACCGGTACTGGGAGAATCCACTATTCCACACCTCATTCGAGTACTCGATGTGTGCCACCAGTCCGTTATTGAGCGTTGACTTCAGCATCGCTGCCAAGGAAACGATAAAGTTGTCGTCAGCTTGGTGCGGTATGTTTATCCACGGGTGAACATGCAGAGTATTTGCGAGCTCAATCATCACTTCAAACGGGACGCCTCGTTTCGCCCAGATCGCGTCGGTCACCTTGGATCGCTCATCCCAGCGTTGAATTGGAGAGTTATTAG
>JALRCK010000742.1 GCA_023262305.1 Deltaproteobacteria bacterium | reverse complement strand
AGCACCGTTCCCTTGATCGAAAGATCAAGGTCGCACAGCCTGACGTTGAGCAGAGCCTCATCGCTCATCTCGTTGATGGCGGAGGGGCTCAGTAATTGAGCTGAGCGCTTCTTCCTTCCAACACCTCGATGCTGCTTTTGAGAACTAGTTGCCACGGAAACTCTAAAAGTTCGCGATTCCGACGGAGCCCTCGCGTGAGGTAACGTCGGAGTTATCACATGTTAAGGGAGCCACTATACCCTCACTCTGCCCGATGTACAGCGCTCCTGTGCTCCGGCGTTGGATCGTGCCCTTGGGGGTGCCAGAGCGTGTATCCAGTAGTAACCGGTAGCGCTCATCGACCTCAGCCACAAACTCACCCGAACACCCCCCGGTTATAACCGTAGAGGAGCAGAATGACTCCTCAGGGTCACATGGGTCCGAGATTCGGATGGTGTAGCCCACGCCGATTCGATGCGGACCTGCCGGGATCTGGAAGGACAGCATCGGAGCGCGATACGTACGACCATCAAGGGAAAACTGCTCGAAGGTCGTTCCAGGATTGGTCTCAGAGAGCACAAAATCACTGGTAGGTGTGCCCGGTGGTATGGGGATAACTGGGGCGCACGCGAGTAATTTAGCGGACGCCAGACCAAGAAGCGTGAAGCGAATGGATTGATATCGCACGGTTACTCCGCAGTTTGAAGGAGGAGCGTCCGATATCGTTGAGAGTTTTTCGACACTATATCGATGCTTTCGCTTTCCTGGTCGAACACTATCACCACGTCTCCACGGTCAAGCTGTCGTTGAACCTGCTTCACCTTGGTCTCAAGCGATACATCGGTAGCGCCGTACTCTGTCCCCTCTCGCAACACGAACTCCTTGATGACGCCGAGGAGAGCTTCTTGGCTGAGAGCAGACTGTGGGATGATCATAGTTCAACAACAGTTCGAAGCGGAGCGCCGATTAGTGATGGTGATGACCGCCTGGACCGTGCACATGACCGTGCTCAATCTCTTCCTTCGTGGCGGCACGAACATCTGTCAGCTCGATGTCAAAGTAGAGGGTCTCGCCGGCAAGAGGGTGGTTAGCATCGAGTGTGATATCAGCTTCGGTAAGCTTTACTACTCGAGC
>JALRCK010000741.1 GCA_023262305.1 Deltaproteobacteria bacterium | reverse complement strand
GCTCACCCCGTCTCTCCAGAGCTTTACGGTGGCGGGAGATATGAATCTGGCAGATATCTCGCTTAACCAGATCAAGCCCGAAATAATTACACAGCCCGCGGGGGCATATGTTGGCGAGGGACAATCGGCTGTCTTCACCGTTGTAGGGGTCGGAGCTAACCTACGATATCAATGGTATGATTCTACCTCTCTTCTTCCGATCTCCGGAGCCACCTCAAATACGTTAACCATTCCGAATGTCATTCTTACTGCCAACGGGAAGGGATACTTTTGTAAAGTCTATAACGATCAAGGACAAGCTCTCTCGCAGGTGGCGCATATCTTTGTAATTCCCATCATAACCACTCAGCCATCAGACGTGATCGCAGTGAAGGGACAGATCGCAACGTTCTCCTATGTAGCGACGGGTATAAACTCCTCGAAATGGTACTTCGATGGAGCCTTTGTGATCGGATGCTCTGGTACGAGCTGCATCATCTATACTGATCAATTAGCTCTCGGCTCTCATACCGTGCGAGTGGATGTAACAAACTCAGCTAACCATACCGTTTCGAGCAGAACAGCTTCCCTGAACATGGTATCCGAGCTGCCCCCAAATCTCTTATTATCCCCCTCCCCGGCTAACGCGATGGTGGGAGGCTACATCACGTTCACTGCGTATGTCATGGGAACGTCGCCAAAGTTCGTGTGGAAAAAGAACGGCACGGTCATCCCGAACCAATCGAGCAACACCCTGACACTCACAGACCTCAAACTAACGGATTCAGGGATAACCATCTCAGTTGACGTAACAACAGCCGGTGGTACAGCGACAACGAGCACAGTCCTCACGGTTAACAATTGGCCCCCATTTATCAGCTTGCTCAGTCCCACCCTACCCACGTTCAAGGTGGGGCAAACTCCCAGCTTCACCGTCTCGGCGAGCGGTGATTCTCTGAGCTACCAGTGGTACCACAAGGGCGTATTAGTATCCGGAGCCACGGGTCCATCGCTCTCACTTCCGGCGCTCAAACTGAGCGACTCAGGGTCCTCTGTTCGAGTGGTGGTTTCTAATGTCGCGGGCTCAACCGAAAGGAGCACATCGTACACGGTTCAACAGACGGTCCTACCGTCCATCTCAA
>JALRCK010000740.1 GCA_023262305.1 Deltaproteobacteria bacterium | reverse complement strand
GACCGGCACAACCAGAAACCGACACCCGTGATTGCGTGAGCCGTGGTTCAGCCGCTAGACTCCCTTTTGATGAACCTTCTCCAATCGATAGAGGACCACCTCGCGGAGCAAATCCTGTCCTCTCAAGGACTTACCCAGCATCGGGCCGGAAAGGTCTCGAGGCAGGAGCTTGTGCGATTCCTCTCGGAGATAACCGGGATCTCTGACTCATATGTGTCGCACGCGGTGGGAAGGACCCTTGCCTCCCCAATCACTTCCGTTACATCGGCTGAGGGGTATGCGCTCTACTACACCCCCATCAACGCCGCAAAGGTGCTGCACCTACTACCGACGCTCTCCCTTCCGCAACAGGACCTGCGAGTGCTCGACCTCGGGTGCGGTCCGGGCACGGCTGGGCTAGCGCTCCTTGCCTCCCTTGAGCAATCGATCCACCTCACCTGCGTTGAGAACTCGGCTCCGATGAGGACCGTTGCTGAGAAGCTTCTCTCTACGTTCCGCGGTCGCGGTCACTTGAAGAGCCTCTCGATCCTTCCAGCGCTGCCATCACCACCGGCAGAACCCTTTGATCTGATCATCGCGGCGAACGTCCTCGCCGAATTAAGCACCTCTCAGGGCGATGAAACGGCGCGCGCGCTCTCTCGCCGACTCACTGACAACGGGCACCTGCTCATTATAGAGCCAGGACAACAGCTGCATACTCGGCGGCTTATGACGTTGCGAAATGTGCTATTGGAGTCAGACGAAAGCCTTGCTCCTATCTTTCCGTGCCTGCGACGCGACGCGTGTCCGATGCTGCGAAGCTCTGAGACCGATTGGTGCCACGGCACGATTGAGTGGGCTCAGCCGAGATTGAACGCGCACCTTGACGATCTTCTCTCCTTCAACAAACACAGGATCAAGTATTCAGCGATGATATTCCGGAAGGGTGTGCCGCTCGATGATGGCGTCCGGGTGCTCACGCCTCCAACAAAATCGCGATTGGGAGTTGAGGCTCTGGTGTGCGGAAGAGATACCTACGGTGTTGTGCGCATCCGCAAGGGAACGCGTTCTGAGAATAATCGAGCGCTTGAGAAAGCGGGGGTGTTTGATCGTTTGGTGATGTCGGAGCCGTGCGTGGGGGATC
>JALRCK010000073.1:7519-8720 GCA_023262305.1 Deltaproteobacteria bacterium | reverse complement strand
ACTCAACGAGAGGTTGGGCGCCACACCACCTCTTTTGCGCGCGCACTGCGAGCTGCGCTTCGCGAGGATCCCGACGTTATCTTTGTAGGAGAGATGCGAGATCTGGAGACGATGCGGCTCGCGTTGCAGGCAGCCGAGACGGGACACCTCGTTATCTCGACGCTCCACACTATGGGAGCAGCTAAAGCGGTATCTCGCGTGGTTGACGTTTTTCCCTCCGATCAGCAACCGTTGGTCCGTTCGGTTGTAGCGGACACCCTTGAGGGTATCATTTCACAAGAGCTCGTACCGGGTGAGTCGGGAGGTATGGTGCTCATCCCCGAGGTTTTGATCGGGACGCCAGCGGTCCGAGCGCTCATTCGGGAGGGGAAGGCTCACCAACTTGAGCATGTCATGCAAACATCTCTTGACGTCGGGATGCAGACACGGGCGCGGAGCATTTCGACGTTGAGGACTCAGGGGCGACTCACCTAAGGGGTCGAACTTTTAATTGCCCCAAATAATTCTCAAAGAGACAGAAATCGACAGGCGGGGCGAAACTTTGTGTTGCCCGATTGATCGCCATCACTATACTACCGCCGTCTAGCTCCCTGGGTTCCCATGGATATTTTGCATCACGCCGATTCGCCTCACTTTGAGCAGGATCATTCAGTGCCCAGCTCCAGTGCAGAGCCGCTTGAGGGGAAGTTTCCACCACGGTCCCCCAATCTGATGCGTTGCCCCGGTGCTGCCGTACTTACGAGAGATGGAGTGCTGCGCGTTGGGGAGTTTACCTTGTCGCTCGATGCGATGCTCCGGCACCTGCATGCGTTCGCAAGGATGACGTCTCGAATAGCGGCTACGTTTCCCACTCAGGAGGCTCTCGTCAAAGTGCTGCCTAATGCGGAGATACCGATTCTCCCCTCCGCCCTTGATTTTAATGAGGCATTTGACACCTTCAAGGCGGCGCAGGCGCGGGAGATCCTCGACGTAGATTTTATCAGGGCAATCAGGAGGCTTGAATCGCTGCGGGAGGGTGATGGGCTGTCGACGGGAGAGCTTGAGACGATTCGCAATCTGTTGATAACGGGCGCGCGCCTTGCAACCGTTTGTGCGGGGGTTGATGCAGCGATGTGGAATGGTCTGCAGTATCGCTCACCCCTGGAGCGTGGAAAGGATTGGGTGTTTGACCGAGCCGGGTCCGTTCGACTGAGCGATAGTC
>JALRCK010000073.1:0-7512 GCA_023262305.1 Deltaproteobacteria bacterium | reverse complement strand
GGCGAATCGATGCGGATCTCATGGCGCAGAGGATTGAGCTTCGTGATGATGGATCACTCCCTGTGCGAGTTGCAGGTAGTGCTGAGCGCCAGGCGGCAGAGATTCTTTCGCAAGGAAAGCTGGCGCGCTCCACATGCCTCTCTCAAGGGGCGATTGAGGGGAGTCTCGTGGTGCGCAAAGGGAGTGGAGAGGGCTCGCCAGATAGCACGCTCTATTCTGCGATCCATCGGATTGAGGACGTGTTTTCAGCGCTGAAGCTTGGGCAGGCTGCTTCCCGTCTTGTGGACTCGATGCGCCGAGATAGCGTAGACCTCGTGCGTCTATGCCAATTTATTGATCGACCCGTCGCAATGGGGCTCAAGGTCTGTCTTGAGGCTCTACCGGTGCAGGTGCACACACGCCTTTCGGATGTCGATGAGTGGGCGCCCCTGTTTGATGTTCCCCGCTCGCGTCAATTAACTGATGATGAACGGAACGAGCTTGGGACCTTGTTGTTGGACGCCGAGATCTGTTTGAACGTAGTAGGGCACCTTCAGTCTGTCACGCAGGATCCAGATTCGAAGTCTCTGTGGCACAAGTTATGGGCAGCGTCGTTGCGCGATCGCGAAGTCAAAGCGGCTCAGAGGCTTGTGAATAGCCCTCCACCGCCGATGACATGTGACTGCGCAGGAGCTGCCGGTGTCGCAAGTAGCGCGGCGATGCTTCTTGGATACCACGCAGAGGATCGCGTGGGTGCTGCATGGCGGGTGCCGGAAAATCCGGTAGTGTCCCTTGCGTGGGCGCTGAACCGTTAGTTGGTCGCCTCGTTAAACACCAACGACCCGCATCCTCTCGGCAACGGTCGCCGCGTGTTCTGGCGGGATGAGAGCGGTTGAATGGCGGTGTACCTGTATGTTGTTGCGTCCCTCAAAAAACGAGAGCCATGTGTGCGGGTCGACTGCGCGAGGGCTCCAATAGATCACAAAACCAGCCGGAGGTGGTTCACGTCCGTTAATTGTCCGGTAGACGCGAACTGGATCGAGTAAGTGAAAAGTCCCCGTCAGTGGGCCGTCGAAGAGAGCCCGTCCATCAGGTGAGGTGATAGTGACGCGGTCCTCAGGGCGAAGGACCCGCGTTGAGGCGAGGTCGGACGTACCGTGCGGTTGAATGCACCAGGAGATCGAGTGTGAGATTGGCTCCAGATGAAGGATGGTGGTGCCCTCAATCGTTACATCAACCTCGATACGGGTGAGACCTTCAAATGGGTCCGCCGTGCCTTCATTTAGGTTAGCCTCGGGTGACTGGGATTCTCTGGGTGAGCGCATCTCTTAGGTCTCCGTGTCGTCAGGGTGATACGAAGCTGAGCAAATATCAAGCAAAACTTACCGTGGCGCGCCCGTCCGACTCCGGTCTGAGCTAGAGGGGGTTGCCTCCGATGCAGATCCGTTGAGGCGCGCCGTAGTCATCGAAAGAATCGTCACCGACAAAGCGGACGTGACTGTGGGTCAGGACGAGGAGAGCACAGAGACTAAGCGCGTCGTAAGCGTCGGTTATATCGACCTCTCCTTTGTGTCGTGAGATCAGTTCCCTACTGACCTCAGCTCCTTGAATTCCGAGCGCCTCTGATACGATCGACTCGCGAAGCGTTTGACCCTCGGGCTCTCTTTTCGGAGGGAGGGGCCACGACGCTGGAGCGAGCGCTCTGAAGGCGAGCTCAGGGTGTCCCTCAGCTATGTGGTCGTGTCGAATCGGGTCGGCGCGAAGAAAGAGGTCGAGCTCTCGAATCTTCGGAGCGAGGTTCCAAGCCTGTTTTGAGACCCGGCACCCCTGAAGAGGTTCGTTAATAACGCAACACTCCTGATATGAGGGCGCGTAAATCGCCGGACGGCAGGGAATAGGGAAGAGCGTCGATCGGCGAGTGCCCAGCGCCTCTCTTGCCAGGAGGTCGCACCGGCGTTTCCCTTGGGAGGGGAGGCCAATCGGCATATCGATGAGGGCGCGTGCTTCTGTGGAGAGGGGGAGTGTGGAGAGTGAGTGGTGAAGCTCAAGGGTCGTAACGCCGCGTTGGCTGGTGGCAACGACCCATCCGCCACGAGCTCCGTCAATCCCCATGTAGGTGGCACCAGGAGAACCTTTCCATTCAAGACACGTTCGCGGCATGTGTGGAGTATCGGGCATCGTGTAGATCCTGTATACTACCCCGTAAAGGCCGTTATGGACGAAACAACCAAAAAAGTTATCGACCGGATCTCAGTTGTTTACCCCAAACCAACTAAGATCCCGACCGGGCAGACATGCTCGGTATTTTACGATTGTTTTCAGCTTTCGCCGAGCGACCTCGCGCGTTTGGCAGCTGACGCGGTTGGTGAAGTTGATCATGACTCTTTTGATATGGTGGTAGGGCTCGCTTACAGCGGTATTTTGTACGCTGCTGCCGTCGCCGGGGGCAAGAAAGTCGGTATTCTCCAAAAAGACGGTCAGTTTTTTGGACCGTCCCTTACAGGGGCGCGGGTCATATTGGCTGATGATGTAGTTCATTCCGGTGGGCGGCTAAAGGACGCAGCCGCCAAGGTAACCGCGGCGGGTGGCACAGTGGTGGGATGCGCGTGTATCATTGATCGCTCTGGCGGTGCATTCCAATCAGGCATCGTTTCAGACAAGAATGGCGCCAGCGTTCCGTTGTGGAGTGCGTTCCAGACCGACATGGACTAAGATAGTCTGCGTTCCATAGCTTCAGGAGGTCCCATGTCCATTCGTAATCCCTGGCAGCGCCGGGGTAGCAAACTCATCTATTCTAATCCGTGGATCACCGTGCGAGAGGATGATGTGATCACCCCGGGTGGCACTCCTGGCATCTACGGTGTTATCGAGACCCGTATCGCAACCGGCGTGGTTGCGCTGACTGATGATAACCACATCTACCTGGTGGGGCAGTATCGTTATCCTGTCGATGAGTACAGCTGGGAGATACCGGAAGGGGGGTCTGAGGTCGATGAAGATCCCATGGAGACAGCTAAGCGGGAGCTTCGTGAAGAGACGGGTCTTGAGGCAGAGAGATGGGAGCAGCTCGGGGGGGAGATCCACCTGAGCAACTGTTTCTCTGCTGAGCGCGGGTTTATCTATGTGGCGCGTGGTTTGCGTCAGGGGAAAGCCGAACCTGATCATACCGAAGAGTTGCAGGTAAAAAAGGTCCCCTTCGCTGAATGTTTGGCGATGGTCGATCGCGGTGAGATAAAAGATAGCCTCACCGTAATCGGTGTGCTTCGCATGGCGCGTGTCTTAGGGCTGGACCCCCGGTGAGCTTTCTTTCAACTCGAACATCTAAGAGTCTTGTGCGAGAGGGGGTGCTCGATGCCGCTAAGATGGGGGCTTCGGAGACCTATCTTGGCGCGTTCGGGGTATTTCTCGGCGGTGCGCCTCTTCAGATTGGCGCTTTGGCGACGTTGCCACCACTGATCGGCTCGATCGTGCAGTCGATTGGGATGCGTATCAGTGAGAGAGCGACGAGTCGTAGGGATATCGTTGCCAACTTGATGCGCCTCCAGGCTCTTTTGCTCCTACCCGTCGCCGCCATTCCCTTTTTGTTCAATCTTGGACATGAGGCGGTCACTGCTTTGATCGGTGTGGTAGTGCTCTACCACATGACCGTTGGATTGATAGCGCCGGTTTGGAATAGCCTGGTCGGCGATCTTCTGCCCCCTCTGTCGCGCGGGGAGTTCTTCGGTTTTCGCAATAAGTGGATGGCGATTGTGACATTCAGCGCCGTCGTTCTGGCAGGTCAAACTGTACATTGGTTCTCTGAGTCCGGGCTTGCTCGTTGGGGGTTCTCGATCATCTTTCTCTTCTCCGCACTTTCCCGATTCCTGTCAGCTCGGGCGTTTCAAGGTGTGGATGATCTCTCTCTCCATGTGCCGGACGACTCAAAGTTTACCTTTTGGCAGTTTATTGCCCGCGCGAAGTATTCGAACTTTGTGAAGTTCGTCTTCTTTGTCTCATGCATGAATTTTGCGGCCTCTATCTCGGGTCCGTACTTTGCGATGTACATGCTGCAAGACCTCGATCTCTCATACGCTGATTTTACAATCGTTGTGGCAGCCGCGGTTTTGGCTCAATTCGTTGTCATGCGTTCGTGGGGCGCAATGAGTGATCAGTTTGGTAATCGCACGATTCTGAAGGTTTGTGGGACGTTGGTCACGATCAATCCGGCGCTGTGGCTCATATCGTCGAACTTTTGGTTCGTAGTATTCGTGCAATTCTACAGCGGAGTATTTTGGGCTGGCTTCACCCTTGCTGCCGCCAATTTTGTTTTCGATGCGGTGACACCCCCAAAACGTGCGCGATGTGTCGCCTACCAAGCGATCATCAACGGGTTCCTCGTGTTCTTCGGATCGTCTGTCGGTGGATGGGTCGTTCACCTTGTGCCGATGTCGTGGGTTCAGCACCTTGGTATATGGGTGCCGCACTCAAAGTTCCTTGCGCTCTTCGTGTTGTCAGGAATTTTGAGAGCAGCGGTCATGTTGTTCCTCTTTCCATCCTTCAAGGAGGTGCGCCAAGTTGAGAGTATCCGTGGGCACCAGCTCCTTATCCGAGTTACCTCCCTGCGACCGTTGTGGGGTGGTACCTTCTCCTACATCGCGCAACGATATCAGGGGAGACGGAAGTAGTAGGTTCCGGGATTCTCTTGAGGAGCGATCCTTACAAAAAATTCTAGTGCTTTTAGGACCGGGGCTCCAAAGAGATCGGAAGAGCTGACCAAAACGGGAGATTCTTTCCCTTAGTTCAACAAGTTGCAATCGTGAGCGGTTCCGCTTTTATGGAAACTCTTGTCGGTGCGGACTTTCGCAATTCTCTTGGTTAGCAAAGGTACCACGCCTAGACTTATCCACAGTGGTCACTCTCTGTTCAAAAAGGGCATATGAAGATCGACTCTACAGATAGACAGCATGCACTTAACATCATCAAAGATGATTACCCCTCGGTTCATGAAACTCTGGCGAGAAATTGGGATAAGAATTTTGCCGTCGGCTTCATCGATTGGGGCGGGTTCCCCGGCGCTCGACCTGTCGGAATACAGGTGGATGGTGAGATCTTGAATCTGGCTGTTGGTGACTTCAGGAAAGAGCACCCGCACCTTAGTGATCCAGATGTCAAAATTGAGCTCCATAAGAAAATCGATGAATTTATGCGCCGGAAATTTCCCAATGATGCCGTTAACGCCGCTACTGAGCACGTGATGCCGCAGGCGTTGCCCCCGCCGCTTTCGAGAGAGGAGAGATATTTACTTTCGGTACGTCAACTTCCGGCGGAAGACTCAAAGAAATAGCGTCAAAAGGTCGTTCGTGCGGCAGAAAGACTTGAAAGGCTTCAATCGATTGTAAGCGCCGAGCAGCGTGGTAACTGCAAATCCGTGCTTCCCGCACCGATCATCAAGTAGCGTGCCGATCTGCTTATAAGTAGCCCCTCTACAGAGAGGGGGGGCAACACTTTGTCTTGTTTGTAGGGTGCGACGGTGTTGTAATGGTCGGTATGCAATGTTTCCTTCGTACCGCTCTCTTTGTAGCTGCATCCATTTGTGCTTTTCCCATCCAAGCGCAGCCCCTTGATCCGATGGTTGCGGTGCAAGCCGCCACAACCTCCGCTGGAAAGGGGGCTGATTCGACGACCACGATCTCTAAGCCTGGACAAGGGCTATGGAGCTCTCGAACATTTTTGGCGAGGACCGCTCAAGCCTGTGTCGTAGGCAAGCCCTCAGCGATGGGTATCGCCAGCGCTGGAACGGGTGCTACTACTATCGATATTCGTAACGCGAGGGGCGAGGTTAGTATTACCTGGAACTTTGGGTCGGGAATTCCCGCCTCGCGCTTTCCGTATTCGGCGCTTCAGGTCGCTCTTGTTAACTCCTCAGGAGCCCCCGATATCTATGTAGGGGCTGTGGCAGTTCTCTCCACGAACGTCACGCCAATTACTATCGGTCACCGGGGGGTGCGAGTTGATCGAAACCTTTCTCCAGGAGGGCGGATCGTTCCCTTCAAGTTCGAGAGTGCCTCTCCCCCTCTTTTCAAGAATCCGTCAATAATTATACGCTCGTTGACTCTTCGCCTATCATCTCCAGCTACGTGCGACACATCATTTACCATTCATTCGGTAAGGTTGGTGCCACGTGCTATCAACAAGAGTAAGAGTAAGGGGAGTAACAACACCGCGGGCGTGATACCGGACGAGGGAGAGACCTCCTCTCCACGGTCGGCGTCATTCTCATCGAACGATTCAAGCTCAAATCCCTGCGACGAAGATCCTACGGTTCCCGCTCAGGTGAAGAAGTGTGAGGATGATCATAATTTTATCGCCGCTGAATGCGCGAAATGGGAGTGTAGTTGCGTCCCGAGTCGCGATAGAAAGAGCTATGACATCAGCGCTTCCACGGCCTGGTCGAGCAGTGACTCGGAGGTCAAAACGGGCAAGACGTGTACCAATAATCTGTGTGGTGGAGTGCCTGGGAAATGCGACTTTGGGGATTGTATTCCCGCCCAATTTTATGGGTACAGCAATCCATCCATCGCCGTCGGAGTGGACGGGGTATCGTATAAGCTCGGTGACTCTCAAACTGAGTTAAGCTGGGAATGTTTCGATGGTAAAAATCGCGCTAAGGGAAGCCAGCTGTGTGACATGACGGTTGCGCAGGTGGAAGAGCAGTTCCTCGCTTCGATGAAGGTTGGAGCTCCGTGCGAACTATCGCCAGGCAAAAAGGGAGTGTGCTCAAATTTCGGGCAGTGTGTTCCCGACGTGAACAGCACCTACTACTGCAAGGATAAGATCGATTGCACCAAGTGCGGTAAGGCGGGCAACCTCTGTTGGAAGGGGGAATGCCTCTCTTTGGAAGAGAGGTCCCGCAAGCTTTGTGAGGCAACCCACATCAGGGGTGGCGGGGTCGGTGTCTGCTCGCCGTGTTACGCTACGTTCGACGAGAAGCCGGGTGTGGGTTGTGGAACTGGAGTTCAAGCCCCGCACCTTCGGGGAGTTAACATGGATGGCGCCACATGCTCTCGTCCTGGGCTTAAACAAGGAACGTGTAGCGGTGGGCAGTGCGTGCCAGCAGGTGCAACAAGCGCGTCATCAGGTTCAAACTCAAGCCGCTAACGTCTCCTCCCTCAGTGTCTGCGCTGGCGCTCTGGTAAAGGCAGTGGATGCGCCTCGGCTACACGAGGAGCCTTGAATCCGAGAGCTCCATGGACTGCCACTACTGGAGCGTTCTATCTCACGCCGCTCACACATTCGGGGGCAGAAGGTGAGCGCTGGGACATCGAATCTCTGAGCAGCGATAGATCTCGGTGTAATATCCACTGGGAGGATGCGATGACCATACAGGAGAGGCGTCGACACAACCCACTTCAGCCAACTGTTGTGCGCATGCTTGCGAGGGGTAACAACACAAACTTATGAATCATATCAGTGGCAATGCACGCCCGAGCGTTTTGCTTCTTGCAGAGCTTGGTCGAAACCTCTTCCAAGGACGTGTAGGAATCAACTTGAATC
>JALRCK010000739.1 GCA_023262305.1 Deltaproteobacteria bacterium | reverse complement strand
TGGGCTGGCATAAAATGACCAACCAGGAGGAATGTGAGCTTTGGAAGCCCATTCAAGACCGAGCTCGAGAAATCCCTGTGGTTGATAAACACTCATATACCTCAGCCACCGCTGAGATCCTGAGCGAACTTCAACAGGGCGATACCGTCTTTATTGCGGGTCTTGATACCGACTGCTGCGTGCTAACGACCGCTGTCGATCTGTTTCAACGCAGTATCCGTCCCATCGTGCTCGCCGATTTTTGCTCCTCTGGTGGTGGTGAGGTTGCGCACGAAGCGGGACTCCAGTGCCTTCAAAGACTAATTGGACCGAAAAATATCTTTCGGGATGCCGCAACTCCGGCTCAATTGCGAGAGCGCCTCAGACGAGAGAGTCTCCTCATAGATGCAACTGAACCACCACGGACAGGAGCAAACCTTGAGTCAACAGCTCCCCTTGAGATGCGCTATCGGGACACTGCCCTCGACGTGGTGCTACGCAATATCTGGAGCGATCTCGCTGCGGGCGCCGCCGATTCGGCTCACCAATTCCACATCTCATCGCTTGCTACCAGTGGAACATCAAGTCGACCGACCCAACGAAGCGTACTACTCCGTGGGTGCTCGATTGAACGCGGCACGCTCACATTCTACACCGACAATCGAACGAGGAAGATACACGATATCAATCAGAATCCCCACGTTAGCCTCTGTTTTTATAACCCTAGTTCCGGCGTGCAGGTCACAGCTTTTGGACGCGCCGAGCTCCGCAATCAGGACTCTTTGTCACAGGCAGTTCTGGCAAAACTTCCAAAGCGCGAGTTTCCAAGATACCTCGCTGAAACGCCGCCGGGAACTTCTCAGGCAGCGCCGACCAGTGGTTTACCGCGCGACGTACATACTATGGCTCTTACGGATGAATTGCATCGTAAGGTCTTTGAAAATTTCACCGTTGTCGAGGTAGCTGTTGAGAGACTTGACTGGTTCATATCGCAGGACCGTTCTTGCTTACGAGCGCAGTTCGAGAGGCAAGGCACCACTTGGCATGGAAGCTGGGTAACTCCCTAACAATGTGGACCTAGCAGGGTGGTGAAAAATGGTTCCGTAGTGAGCATTTTGAGAGTTTTGACGAAACGAGGCGGAGACGACGAAA
>JALRCK010000738.1 GCA_023262305.1 Deltaproteobacteria bacterium | reverse complement strand
ACGTAGCTGAAGAAGCTGCGAACCTGACTCGATTGAACATCCTGCAACAGGCTGGTACGGCGGTTCTCGCGCAAGCGAACCAGCTGCCAAGCTTGGCCCTGCAGCTCCTGCGATAAGAGCTGACCAGGATTAAATAGCTCAAAAAGACCCACTGGAGATCCTCCCTCCGGTGGGTCTTTTTGCGTTTTAGGTTTGGCGTGGGGTCCTTCTGTTGCGCTGAGCGTCTCACCTCGCTCTCTCGGAGTGACTTGAGCCTCCGGCGCGAAAAAAACACAGAGAGGTCATTTAGTAGTCAAGAAAATGACACCCTCTGCCGAAAGTACCTGTGGAGCCAATGAGGTCGCGCTCAGAGCCGTGAAAGAGTGGTGCAAGCCGTGGTTGTTGCTAATCCCTCCAAGCAGTTCTCAGGATCCCTCTCGATACAGGCGTAAGGACGCACATGCTTCCAAGCAGTATTGAGGGGTTAAGGATAGTAGGTTTGTACACCTGCTCCTCTCACATCGTAAAGCTCGGACGCGACGCATAACTTCATGGAGGTAGGTTTATGGGTATCAGTGTTGGAAGTAATACGGTCTCGGGCACAGCGCAGCGCCTTTTAGATATTACCGGTAAAAAGCTATCAGAATCGTTCAACAAGCTCAGTTCAGGTCAACGAGTCAACAGTGGGGTTGATGACGCGGCTGGACTCGCAATCTCGGAGTCACTCAAGGCGCAGGCGCGAATCGCTGGACAAGCTATCCGCAACACTAACGATGGAATCTCGACGATAGCGATCGCGGACGGCGCGCTGGGAGAGGTTGCTAACATCTTAACACGGCTCGCCGAACTCGCCTCCCAATCGGCGAGTGGGACGTTGAGCGTGACCCAACGTTCAGTGGTTCAAAACGAGTTTGTAGCGCTTGGTTCTGAGATCGAGCGTATCTCAAAAGTGACTGAATTTAATGGTATTGCGCTCTTGTCGGGGAGTCAGCAGATTACGATTCAGGTCGGCACTGGGTCCACACTTCAGAACCGAGTCGCCTACACTAATCAGTTGGCTACTCTTCAGGGCTTGGGATTGTCGGACGCATCTGGCGTTCTCTCCTACTCAATCAATGGGGTGTCAAATGATGCAGCGGCCACCGCTTCGCG
>JALRCK010000737.1 GCA_023262305.1 Deltaproteobacteria bacterium | reverse complement strand
AAGAAGACATGCCGTTCAGAGGGATTGAGCTCTCGCAGGATGGGGAGATCTGCCCAGAATCGGTCATCATTCGCAACCTTATCCAGATGTTCGTATTTTATGGAAAGCAATCCACATTGCTCGAGGTTGGGGAGAACGATCCTCCAGCTTCTCTGCAGATCTGCGAGGGCGCGGTAAAGAACAAACTGCTCTAAAACCTCCTCATACCCTCGCCGCACGTGCTCTAGCTGGGGCTCTTCCTTAACATTCCCGTACTCGACAATATTTAGATTTAGAGCGCGAACCACTGACTCACCAAGAGTCGCATAGGTTAGCTCATTTGCTGGAGCCGCCTGTAGCGCATGGTAAATAGCACTTCTAAGACGAACAGTTTGCACGAAATCGTTGAAATGACCCGCTTGAAGCGCAGCATCTTGGCGGTTATCCGTGAAGCTCAGAAGTTTTTGATCCTTGGGCTGGTACCCAGCTTCGTCTAACTGGTTCAAGATGGAAAATGCGGTAATAGTGGTTGAGGTGCTTCGTCCCTCACTACCCAACTTTGCAAGCTTAGTGCCCTCACTTGTCCTTGTATCAAAAAACGTACCGCTTGTGGGATCAAAGAGCAGGGGCGCTCGCATGAACCAACCATGCCATTTTAGCTCCTGAGTATCCGAGCAGTTTCCGTATTCGTCGAAGTAGATTTTTTTTGGAAAAAACTTCTCTTTTTTGGGATCGGGAACAACTCCAGCTTTTCGCCTGTTGAACCAAGATTCGGGAAGATTCCCCAAGTCATTTACAGGATCCCATACATCATCCCCTATGATGAGATACCCGTCGGTTACCGCGCCGGTGTCATCCTCGCTCGCCTCACGAAATTCGCGAGGTTCCAGCGTGTCACCATTCCGAGCTACGCATATAAACTGGTGTCCCGAATATCTGCTAAACACGCTTGAATATATCGGCTTGTGCTTATCGTCATCTTGTTTGTAGATGCCGGGCTCAAGGGTTATGAAACGGTTCTCATCTTGATCGAGAGTGGTGTAAACGGAACCCGTCTGGGAGAGAAATTGATGGAGGCGAAAAGGCAAGATCGTGTACTTGCTGCGAGGGTTTGCAGTCTGCAAATCTTTGTTTACGACACTGATCCAACGAAGCAACCCAAGCAACGC
>JALRCK010000736.1 GCA_023262305.1 Deltaproteobacteria bacterium | reverse complement strand
ATGTTCATTTCACGATTCGATCGATTGATAAACCCAACACGGTGGGAACATCGAATGCTGTCACCCAATCGATCATCTCTGAGGATAACTACTACGGTCAGGTTGTGCTGGTACTGGCACACGAGGCGGGTCACCTGATGACCCAACACGATGAAGAGTACCATCTTCAAGGCTCAAGGCGACTTTCAGACGAAGAGGTTTCAAATTATGAGGAGGCGTGCGCCTATGCATTCCAAAAGGTAGCTGGTGAGGCGCTCAAGGAAACCCCGCTCTCCATGGCTTACGAGATTGACACGGGGACCAGTACACTCTTGGACGACTTCTACAACGGTCGCGATTCCGAGGAATGTCATCGAGTCGGTATGGCATACTATGATGCAGCCCGGACAGTTCTTGGAGGTAGCGCACAAGCCTATAACTATCTCTCCTCCCATCGGGAGTTGACCCCTGAGATGCTGAAGGTAATTGACGATAACCGGGCCCTTACCAAACAGATTAACGCTGAGGCTCAAGCGAACAGTCCTCGGCTAAACGCGATGAAAGACCGCTGCGCTCAGCTTCTCAGTGCGGTGAAAGAGGTGCAACAGCAGATTTTTGAGCCAGCAGCGGTAGAACCAGAGGTCGGTCCGTAACGAGCGCGCATGCGCCTTATATCTCGACATCGGCGATGAGAATCCCCAACCGGTCGCTCCGAGAAACAGTGCGGTAAGAAGCTGCGCATCGCACGATTGAAAATCTCGTACACACCATGTGAGCCACACCCGTCATCTTCGCCACCCACTCGGGTCTGAACTCAGACCGAACAATATGGCTTTACCACTAAGGGTACATAGGACGCAGAGCGAGTCCCTGAGTTCTTATTCGCGCCATAATCGACGTGGGTACTGGGTGCTTCCCCAACTCCCCTGCCGCGGCAGAAGCTATACTCACCCACTCCGCGGAACGTTACGATGAACTACGTCGGCAGATAGGAGCACAGACGCACCGGGAAAAACGACCTGTTCTGAACTGATAATCTACAGCACACATTCCCCGTGTTTTGGTGAGGGTCCAGAAGAATCATCAGAACTACGAGTGGTTTTTTTACCGTTCTTCACCCTCTCAACCACATCTTCCCCTCACAAAAATCACACCGCTCACTCTCATACATTT
>JALRCK010000735.1 GCA_023262305.1 Deltaproteobacteria bacterium | reverse complement strand
ACGCTCAGTGAGAAGCTCGCCCGGCTTAAGGTTGGTCTTGCCAGCATCGATAACAACATAGCTCTCGAAGTAGAGAACCTTCTCAAGATCTCGGAGGGTGAGATCCAAGATGTTTCCGATACGGCTTGGGAGAGACTTCAAGAACCAGATGTGCGCTACTGGACATGCGAGCTCGATGTGTCCCATACGCTCACGACGTACCTTGGACTGAATAACCTCTACACCGCACTTCTCAGATACACTCGTAATCCTTAACCGGACCGAAGATCTTAGCGCAGAAGAGTCCATCTCGCTCAGGCTTGAGTGTTCGGTAATTGATCGTCTCTGGCTTGGTTACCTCACCAAAAGACCAGCTACGGATCTTGTCTGGGCTTGCCAGCGAGATCTTCAACGCGTTGAACTTGATTGGGTTCTTCGGTCGCTCAAACAAACTAAATAAATCGTCCATGTGTCTCCTCAGCTTGAAAATCAGTTTCCCCGGAGCCGCCGTAGAGGAAGCTCCGGGGATGTGCCCCGTTATACGGCGGTTGCGGTTACGTCAGACTCTCCTGATACAGGAGCCTCAAGTACCTCGCCTTCCTTCTTCTCCTCGACGAGTTCAACGTCGAGACAGAGAGATTGCAGCTCCTTCATCATTACGTTGAAGGACTCAGGCAAGCCTGGCTCAAGCACATGCTCGCCCTTCACAATCGACTCGTACATGCGGGTACGACCAGCAACGTCATCGGACTTAACGGTCAAGAACTCCTGAAGGGTGTACGCTGCGCCATACGCCTCAAGCGCCCACACCTCCATCTCTCCAAGACGCTGTCCTCCGAACTGAGCCTTACCACCGAGAGGCTGTTGGGTAACCAACGAGTATGGCCCAATTGACCGAGCGTGGATCTTGTCGTCCACAAGGTGGTCGAGCTTCAGCATGTACATGACACCCACTGTCGCCTTCTCCGCGAAAGCGTCACCGGTGCGACCATCATAAAGCTGAACCTTACCCTCTTCAGGCATTCCACCAACCTTGAGAAGCTCTTGGATATCCGTCTCGCGAGCAGCATCGAACACTGGAGTCGCAACTCGAATTCCGTCCATCTCGCGACGAGCAAGCTCGATCACATCGTGGTCGTTCAATCCATCAACAAACTTCTTCTGGTCATCACCCTTGTAG
>JALRCK010000734.1 GCA_023262305.1 Deltaproteobacteria bacterium | reverse complement strand
CGGCTCGCGAGGCAAAGGGACGAGTAATATCCTCGGAGCGAAAAAACTTTCGCGTAACCATCGGCTCTGAGCTGGGTGATTCATTTGGCGTAGACCCTACCGCGCGCGTGTGTGGGCTCCGGATTGTTGGCGGGAGGTTGCATCCTTCCGAGCGCCATATGTATCAAGATGACCCAATTGCGGATATCTACAAAGCTCTCATCCTGAACCCAGAGAAGAAGGTAATGTGCGAGCTGATCGCGACAGGGGTTATCGCAGAGGCATATGTGAAAACCTCGACCGGGAGGATCCATCGATTGCGCTCCGCCGGTGATGGAACGGTCGTCGCGGAGTCGGCATTCCACATCGCGCGCAAGGAACCCTCTTCCTTCACGGTTCGCATGGAATCTTTCCATGTGGGACAAAGGTTGAGCTTGTGTGAGTCAGTCGCACCAGACAAGACCTTCGAGACCTCAAAGATCATCGAGTTCGCCACACGTCAGCCTGGCACTCAAGCGGATGACCATTTCGCGACCCTCCAGCGTGGTTATAATCTTCAAGCGGATCCAACCCTTGAGGACAAAACCGCTCTTATCGTTGAGGCCAGCGGTTAGTTACTGAAGGGTATAGATAATCGAGGTCGTCACCACATTGTCCGTGGTAGAGAATCCTACGCCGTCTGGAAACAGGTCACGCGAGCTCACATACGCGCGATATTCAGAGCGCCACACGAGATCTTTCAGCAAAGTAATATCGATGTTCGCCGAAAGAGAGGTCGCGTTGAAGGCCTCGTTCGAAAGGGTTTGAAGCACGACCTGTTGTGGATCCGAAAACTGCTCAACTCTTCCCGCGACAGCGAGAGTGTCGTTGATTGAATAGTGCGGAATGATCGACCACCCATACCACCAGGCGCGAGACTCCTCACTGCGATTCTGAGCCCCGAGGTCAAATGCGGCCGCAACCCCAAAGCGGCGAGAGAAGGCGTGACGCAGCACAAAATCGTTATAGACACGTAATCCGTGTTCATTGCCGATAAACGTATTGTATACGACCGTGGTCTGTGGCGTGAGATCATACGCGACCTGAGTCCCTAGACTTGGGTCGCTATTGTTACTTATGTTTTGCCACCCTCGGAGGAGGTGCAGCTCAACATGCAATCGCTCGGAAATTTCGTGGACGC
>JALRCK010000733.1 GCA_023262305.1 Deltaproteobacteria bacterium | reverse complement strand
ACAAAAGGGTTTTATCCCGCCCCCGTTCGAGCACTCGATGTAACCGTGGCCGGACTCGGGCGCGGAAGAACCAGAGGGCTTGCGATTGAAGCACAGGAGCTCGGGAAACTTATCGTTACCCCTGAGAGTAAGTCGCTCGTGCACCTCTTTTTTCTCACTGAAGCCGCGAAGGGACTGGGTAAATCCGCTCGCAAAGATGTTGCAGAGCTTCATGGACTGGTGATCGGCGCAGGAACGATGGGCGCTGGCATCGCAGGAGCGCTGGCCAAGAGCAATCACCAAGTCATCGTCAAGGATACGAGTGACGCAAGCCTGCAGCGCGGCAAGGACCACACAGCTAAAGAGCTCTCAAAGCTCCGTTACCTCTCATCCCTTGAGCGCGCTGCGATCGGAAACCGGATCGACTGGCTGCAATTTCCAAGCCCCACGATGTCTCGGACCGGCATCGTCATCGAAGCCGTCTTTGAGGACATGAACCTGAAGAAAAAGATCTTCGGTGACATCGCACCCCGCGTTCGCCCCGACGCTATCATCGCCACCAACACATCCTCCCTCTCAGTGACAGAGATGGCGACAGCTGTGGAGAATCCAGAGCGCTTCATCGGCATGCACTTCTTTAACCCTGTGGAGAAGATGCCTCTTGTTGAGATCATAAGGGGTGAGAAAACAAGCGACACAACCATCGCGAAAGTTGCCGCCCTCACGACAGAGATCGGAAAGTTTCCTATCGTCGTGCGGGATGTTCCTGGATTTCTGATCAACCGTATCCTTATCCCGTATCTCAATGAGGCCGTGTACCTCCTCCTGGAGGGGCACTCCATCGAGGCAATCGACAAGGCTGCGCTCGCGTTTGGGATGCCGATGGGGCCGATTCGCCTCCTCGATGAAGTTGGGCTCGATGTGGCGGCTCACGTGTCGAAGGTTATGGTGAACGGGTACGGCGAACGGATGGCGGTGCCCGATTTCGCCGAGAGGATGGTCGCCCTCGATCGCAAGGGACGCAAGAACTCGAAAGGCTTCTACGAATATAAAGGGAAAGAGAGCGCTCCGTGGACTGGATTAGCCCATGCACTCAACCTTCCTGCAGCTCCCAAGAAACCACTCTCCCAGCAAGAGATCACCGAGCGCCTCGTCTTCCACCTCGTCAATGAAGCGATGAAGTGCCTGA
>JALRCK010000732.1 GCA_023262305.1 Deltaproteobacteria bacterium | reverse complement strand
GAGATCCCCTCTTCCTGATGAAACCATCGGTGATTAACAGCTACCTAGGGCTGATTGACATCTCACCTATCCATGAGACGAACCTGGTAAGCATTCAAGCGACGACCGCGCAGCCGGAACTCTCACAACGCCTCGCCAACGCGCACGCCATCGGCTTCATTGAGCACCTTCAGCGGGAGCGGCAGGAGGTGATAACATCAAACTTGCAGCTCCTTCAGAGACAGGCCCAAGACCTCAAATCACGAGTAACCGGAGCGGAGCAGCAGCTCTCATCCTACGCCGCCACGAACAAGATCTTCACGGCAGGCGACGCAACGGGGCAGATCACCAACGCTCGACAGATCGACTCCCTCTCTGGGCTTCTGGCGGAAGCGACAGGCCGGCGCATCAAGACTGAGAGCCTCCTCGCCGAAGTACAAAACAAGAAGGCTGACGACCTCTCTGTAACAGATGACGAGGGGACTCGACAGCTGCGGTCCTCTCTTCAACAGGCACAGTCGGAATACGCCACCCTCAACAGCAAGATGACCCCAGCGCATCCATCAATGCTCGAACTTAAGGCAAAGATAGATTCGCTCAAGCAAGCAATAACGGATGACCGAAAACGAGCCTTACGAACGATACAGATCCAGTTTCAGAACGAACGTAGCGCCGAGGAGCGACTACGCGGGCAAATTGAGGCGGAAAAGGCTCTCGCTCACGATATGTCGAGGCAACTGATTCAATATAACGTGCTCGCTAAAGAAGCATCCTCTCTTCGAGACCTCTACCAGGCGGTTCTCAAACAGGTAAAGGAGATTGAGATCAGCGCATCAAGCGCCTCATCAAACGTTTTTGTAACCGATTATGCATCGCTTCCGACATCACCAAGCGCGCCAAAAACAAACCTTATCATCACGCTCTTCGCTATTATCGGCACAGCTTTGGGGCTCGTTTTGGCGCTGATCCTAGAGGCGTTCGACACAACACTGAAATCAACTGAGGATGTTCAGGGCGCCCTAGATCTTCCGCTGCTGGGGGCCGTGCCAGAGTTTGGGGACGGGTATGACATTATCGCGCCCGTCAATCTGCCCACTCTCCCACCAGCGACCACGCCGAGCGAGCCCCCTACATCGCAAGAGATTGACCCTACCGTTCCTCCTCCACAGATGAGCAGCCCCCCGATCGTCT
>JALRCK010000731.1 GCA_023262305.1 Deltaproteobacteria bacterium | reverse complement strand
CTCGTGGATAATCTCAGCTCCTCTCGCGCAGCGCTCATAGCCCCTGCAGAGGATATCTCACCAGGTCAGGTGAACAAGATTCTAGGGCTCTCTGGCGGATTAACGTTCGTTGCATTATCGCCGCACCGCGCTGCCGCATTCATGCTCGCAACGATGGCCCGTCCCTCAACATCGGGACTCACGTCACTTCCCACTTCTCAAACATCACAGTACGTTTCGGTAGAGGCACGCGAAGGGATCTCAACCGGAATCAGTGCAACAGACCGCGCCAAGACGCTTGAAATCCTTGGCTCCCGTACTCCTCAGCCCCGAGCTCTTGTGAAACCCGGTCACATCTTCCCGGTTGAAACACGAGAGGGTGGCGTGCTGGTCAAGACTGCCATCCCCGAGGGCGCATTAGATATCGCGAAGATGATCGGAGCAACGGACGCAGCGTTGTACGTCGACCTCCTTGACTCAGACGGTGCCCTCATGAACGAGCACCACGCGCGCGCATGCGCCGAACGTGAAAACCTGCCGATCACCACCCTTTCTGAACTGATACGCTATCGTCTTCAGCAAGAGCCCCTTGTGTCGCGAGTTGCAGAAGCAACGTTGCCAACCACCCTTGCTGGTGAGGTGAAATCGATTGTGTATCGCTCGCACATGAGTGATATCGAGCATGTGGCTCTCGTCAAAGGCGATGTCACAGGGAATACGCCGGTGCTCGTTCGAGTGCAAGCTGAGCACACCGTGCCGGATGTTTTTGGTGGGCGCTCGCCTGCGAGTCGGTCGCACCTACAGAACTCCCTCAAAGAGATCGGTCAGCGCGAGCGGGGCGTACTCCTCTACCTGAGAAGGTCATTCATCGACGCCACGGGAAGCTCCGTACAACACCTGCAGGACAACCACACGAACC
The DNA here is from genome assembly GCA_023262305.1 of Deltaproteobacteria bacterium. Taxonomy (GTDB): domain Bacteria; phylum Bdellovibrionota_C; class UBA2361; order UBA2361; family OMII01; genus OMII01. Next base: position 274 of record JALRCK010000731.1, on the reverse strand, counting down.
ACTCGACTCGTCGGATGAGAGAGTATGGGGTTGGCGCTCAGATCTTGAGAGACCTTGGGGTAACACACGTCGAGCTCCTCACCTCCTCAACACACCTCCTTGAGGGACTCCCTAGTTTTGGCATCACAGTTGTGGCACAACACCCAATCCCTGAATTGCTTCCAACGACAGGACATACCGTATGAGCACCATCACCTTTGCAGACGTCGTTCATCAATCGGTCTCATTTTCCAAAACCGATCCAGCCGAGAACCTCATCCTCTCGCTGATCGAC
>JALRCK010000730.1 GCA_023262305.1 Deltaproteobacteria bacterium | reverse complement strand
GCGATAAGTTGTGTGTATTGAGAACCGAAATCAAGGATAAGAATCACGGTGACTCCACGGGTTAAAACTACGTTTCCAGAGGTACGGCCGCCCCTGCTTTAAGGGGCTATAATGGTTTAATACTTTCTCAGGGAGCAAGAACAAAGTACAGCTAATGCTCTAGAGTATTTTAAGCCGATGAGCTATTTGGGCAAAAAAAGAGCCCCTTAAGGACACGAAATGGCAAGAGTTCGAGAATTCAGAATAAGCATGCGGGTTTGTAGTTCGATTGTGGCGGGGCTCCTCGCCTGCTCAGCCCCTTCAGCAAACGCGGATTTCATCCTCACCCGAGCATCAGGAGTCTATCAACACTCTAACGGAACCTCCAAGGTCATCCTCGGATCCAAGAATGACGCGCAAGGCATCTTCGTGATGGTTGGAGCCCCGATAGCTCCTCAGGAGTTTAATCTAGAAACAACACCTCCTGAGGGTATGAAGCACATCTTTATTCGCTTTGATGGTCAAGCTCAGCCGCCGACGTATTCCGAAATCGTAATAAACGATAAGGTGAATAAGGTCTCAGGAAACCTAACACTCAACTTGGGCAAGACCTATGTGAGTATCGACAATAACAACCCCTATCTCACGATTGTAACAGAGGGATCCCACAGCGGTGAGCCAGCCTCCATCCTCGGATTCTCGGGGCTCAACGAGATCGTCAAGGGAACTGGGCCCATAGCCACCATACTCGCCGCCAACCAACTTAATCCTGAGGTTGCTAAGGTGATCCTCCCCTATACGGTGGAGAACAATGAGCTTCGATTGAACGGCAAGCCGGTCACCACACCGGTCATCGGCACCTTCGTTCGTCCCGAGAATGAGTGCCTTAAACCCACAAGCGTTGTGCTGTTCTCGACCGACCTGGCTAAGATTACGAGCGCAAAGGGCGAGGATGAGCGGATTCAGCTCCTCGATAAGTTCATGACCGAAGCGAAGAAATCAAATCCTCTTCGCGATCACCTCGTACTCAAAGCAGATCTAGAGTCGGTGATCCTCCTCGATATCCGAGACAAAAACGTCCACGAGATGCACGAGGTTCAGCTCAAATCAGCACGACAGAGGATCTGTGTCATATCCAACATCGTACCGAAGTAAGCTACTCGCGCGATAGTACAGCTCACGGAGTCGCGAGACTCTAC
>JALRCK010000072.1:5059-8727 GCA_023262305.1 Deltaproteobacteria bacterium | reverse complement strand
TGGGAGTTTGCGATATTCGGGTTTGCAAGGACGGGAGGGCGACCGTGTCGGTCGCCTTCTTGCGTGAGGCAGCGGGTGTTTGCGATGCGCGGCATTCTTGGCGACCGACACGGTCGCCCTCCCGTGGTGCGGGTTCGGGATGACGTCGGTGAATGTGTTGGTGGGTGTGAGGCGAAGGGTGTTTGCGATGCGCGGCATTCTTTGCGACCGACACGCCTGCGTTATGCTACGGCGAGGCCAGCACAGTCGCCCACGTAATTTCCTTCCCCACCAAGACAAAAAAATAGCGGCCCCCCTAGGGAGAGGGGAGCCGCTTGAACGAACGTGTGTTGGCTAGGCCGCTGTCTGAACGGTCTCCTCTTCATCAAATCGAGCATCAATCACAGCCTTATTGCCTGTGAAATCCTCGTAGTAGCGTTGAAGCTTCTTGCGAAGCATGATGCGCGAACGATGAAGTCTTGATTTAACCGCTGGGATAGAGAGGTTTAAGATCTCTCCAGTCTCTTGGTTTGAGAGCCCGTCTACGTCACGAAGGACGAACACGGCTCGGTATTGATCGGGAAGGCGGTTTACTGCGTTTTGGATCACCGCTTGCATCTCATGAGATACAGCGACGTTTTGTGAATAGGTTCCGCTAAAGGTCTCTCGGTCGATGCAGTACTGCTTGATAGCTGGAGAGAGGTCATCGATGGAAACGGTCTGGCTCTGCTTGCGCTTACGGAGCTTCATGAAGGCTGCGTTCACAACGATGCGGTACAGCCAGCTTGAGAAGGCGGATTGTCCGCGGAAGCCGTCGATCTTTCGGTAGACGGTAGTGAAGACGTCTTGCATTACTTCCTCAGCGTCCTCTTGGTTGCGTGTGAATCGGAGCGCGAGGCTCATCACCTTCGACTCATATCGAGCGATGATCTCTTCAAACGCAAGAGCATCTCCTGCCTTGAACTGGTTTACTACTTCTACGTCGGTAAGCTTCTTATCTTTCATTTTCTTTTTCTCCCTAAGTTTTGTTCGTTGTCGGTGACATTCACTGCAACCAACGAGGAGAGGTTCTCGCATGAACGAGCTGGGCAGTTGTCACAGCTCGGGAGCAGCTTTGTAAAAAGATTGTCCCCATTTGCCGCTAGATTCGTGACAAGTGGGGTAAGGTATTGAAGTTAAATGGTATAAATCACGAATGTCTCGACTCGGAGGAGCCAATTTTTTTGAAAAAAGAGGGATTCAGGGCCTGCTTTTTTCTACTTTCTCGTATTTTTTATCCTTGAAGGTGGTCTGAAGGACCTATTTTCGCATGCACATGCGAGATGAAATCGGGACGCGCTACCTCTTTTTTGTCGCGCTACGCTGCGATCGTTGCAGGTTTTTCGCCGCGAATATCTTTGACTGAGTTGTCAGTGTTGAGGAACACCACCTTTGGTTTGTGTTTATGAGCTGCTTCTGCAGGAAGATGGATAAATCCAGCTACAATCAACGAATCTCCAACGGAAACCATATGTGCTGCGGCGCCGTTGACGTGAATCTCTCGTTGGCGATCTCCTCCATCAAGGATGTAGGTCTCGAATCGAGTGCCGCGTGTGATGTTCCAAACGTGCACCGCTTCGTGGGGCAGGAGTCCGGTTAGGTCGAGGAGCTTTCGAGGTATGGTGATACTGCCCTCATAGGAGAGGTTCGCCTCGGTCACAGTAGCTCCATGCAGTTTAGCGAGGAGCAGCTTTCTAAAAGCTCCATTCATATCGGTAGGTTATCTCTCCTGGTTGTTTCAGGTCAAGCTCAGGTGCGGCGATTGTTGTGCCGATATAAGAGTCATTCAAGGGATTTAGGACCAACTGCCGAGGGAAAAACGACATGGCACAAACTTTCCGGGATGAGCCACAGGTAATGATCGTGGATGACGTGACCGCTACTCGCGTGATCCTGAAAGACATGCTGACCGAGATGGGATTTAAGGACATCGTCGAAGCTAAGAGTGGGGAGGATGCTCTTGGTAAGCTCAAACAACATCGAGCTCAGCTGATCATTTGCGACAACATGATGGATGGAATGTCTGGTCTCGACCTACTCTACCAGCTGCGAAACTACGCCTACCTCGTCGACATACCCTTTATCGTTGTGAGCTCGAATGGAGAGGTGCCGGTCGTCGATACAGCGCTTGATCTCGGTGCTGACGATTATATCATGAAGCCGATTAGCTTTAAGCTCTTCAAGCGAAAGGTCGCTGATGTGCTGCGACGTCGAGCCGCTAGCGTAGGTTAGCAACCCCAACACATTCATCGAAGACAGCGCGCTAGTTGCCCGCAATCTCCATCTCTTTCAGGGCATCTTGCATCGCCTTGAGATCTTCAGCTTTCATCTGTCCTTGGGCGGCCATCATGGCTTGTCCGAGATCTCCTCCAAAGGGAGCTCCCTGGTCGGCGCCGTTGAGATTTTTAAAGGTCTTCGCCACTTTCTCCGCCTGAGCTGCGGCGTCCTTCATGTTCGTTTTCATTCCGTTGGCCATGATGATATCGCCTGGTTTCATATCAGCTCCGCAGGGGCCGAGGTGTTTGGCTGAGAAGGTTGTCTTTGAGCCGCCATTTCCGAACAGGGGAGGGGTGTGCGTAGTTACGACCTCCCCGGTGTAGCCTGAAGAGAAATCCCCCGTGAATGTGCCTTTGGACGAGATAGTAGAGCCTGCGACGGTGCACACCGATTCGCTTTCAAAACCAGAGGTGGTGCGCTTGAAGCTGTTTTTCGAGCAGGTGCCACCCATGGCTTTTGAGGCATCCATCGCCGACTTGAACATCTCCGCATCAGTCGCTTGGTCGACACACTCCTTTATCTTTTGGTTCGGCATCCCAGAGTCCATACTGATCGAGGTCTCCCACAAGCCTGAAGCGCGCGCAGGAGGGGTCTCCGCAAGAGCGAGGTGCGGGGTTAGGCAGGCGATCGTTGCGATGGCGAACGGAAGGGAGATGTGGCGCATGGAGGAGCTCCTTTTATGGGGCACTCTATCCTGATGTTCAGGATGCTCGCAACGATGAAGTGATCGATGGATTCTGCGCCCCGGCACCAACCTCACACGCCTTGGAGGGACCGCGTACCCGAGGTCCGGTGATGTATCAATTCAACAAGTTGCTCCGCAAACCCATGCTCGCCTTACAATACCGGTCGCCACCCCTGACCGCGAGTACGCTGTCCCTCCACTACCTTGCTCGTCACCTGACAAGCATCGCTCAGTTCTCGCAGAGAGCACAGTCATCAACGAGTCTTTTGCCCGTTACGCAATCGTTAGCCAATGGTTGGAAAGTGCCGCACTACTCGTTCGACGAGAGACGCTACATGAGAGGTCTCTGCTGTAAGATCCTCACACGAAGCCGCGGCAGACTCGTAGTCTCCCGACTTTAAAAGTCGTTCAATGTGTGCGGCGCGCTCAGCCGCGTGTGTCGCCCCAACATCGAGGAGCAGCCCCTTTAGGGAGTGGGCGGCAAGGGTAATCTCCTTGATGCGGGTTGGTTCAGATCCTCCTGCTAGGGTGTGAAGAGGACCTTGGTAGGATTCAAGAAAAGTGCTCAGGATAAGCTTCGTGCGTCGGGGAGATTCACCGGAGCGCTCAAACACATCTGCAATGTCGATGCCTTGGGCTGGGAGCGGTGTTGCTGACCCCTGAGGAGAATGTGTGACCTCCGTCCATA
>JALRCK010000072.1:0-5049 GCA_023262305.1 Deltaproteobacteria bacterium | reverse complement strand
AACGGGTGGTGAGATCGCATAGTACGCCACAAAGCGTGTGGGGTTCGAGCGGTCGAGAGCCTGTGGGGGAAGGGGAGAGGTTGGGTTGAGACATCCTCATGAGCGCCTCGTTAAGATCCCCGGGCTTGAGGGGTTTAGTTATCACGTAATCGATCCCCCCTTCGCGGAAGCTTCGTTGCTCCTCAGCAAGGGCGTGCGCGGTGATGGCGATGATCGGCAGGCTCTGGTGTTTGGGGTGAGTTGCCTCTAGGGCTCGAATCTCCTGGGTAGCTTCGAGTCCACCCATAATCGGCATCTCGATATCGGTGAGCACGAGAGAGATCGGAGAGTCACTTGTCCCCTCGATATCACACCTGATGCGCCGCGCTAGTTCCTCTCCATTCTCAACAGTCTCGACCTCATATCCGGCCTCCTCAAGCATCTCACGAATAATCAGGCGACTGGTGGGAGCGTCGTCTGCTACCAGGATACGGCATCCGCGCGCAGCGACATGAAGCCTCAGGGTATCCGAAAGTGGTGGCGTGCGTACCTCGTCGGCGCGACCGCGTCCGGCTCTCAATATCTCCTCGGGAGAGGTGGGGGACTCCACGATGATGATATCTCCGAACATTCGCATCTGTTCGTGCGCGGCCATGTGCGAGGTCTTGAGCGAGGCGATGATAGGACATGAGAGAGATGCTCGCAGGTAGCGAAGATTCTCGATAGTGGCGGGTGTCTCAACGGCTCGGGGCGAGAGCACTACCAGATCGGGAGGAGTCTGTGCGCGTGAAATGCGGCGCACTGCCGCCTCGTCGGATGGAGAGACTCGCTCGGTGAGGCATCCATAGCGGGCGAGACCGCTTGAGATCCACGAGGCGTATGGACCGGAATCATCGATCAAGATGCAACGACCGGGCATCCATACCGGAGTATCCACCGCCTCCTCTTGGAGCGTGAGCGGGATCGAGAGAGTGAAGGTTGTCCCGTGACCAGGTATACTCTTCACTGAAAGCTCTCCGCCCACCTCATGCATGAGAGATGTAACGATTGAAAGTCCGAGCCCGGTTCCTTCGTACTTCGTTTGAATGGAGTCATCCGCCTGCAGATAGGGCGTGAAGACCCTCCCGAGCTGCTCCTCGCTCATGCCGATTCCGGTGTCCGAGACTTCAAACAAGAGGGTAGTTGTGGTGGCGGTGCGTTCCAGAGGCGCAACGCGAAGAGAGATGGAGCCCTCATTGGTGAATTTCACTGCATTGCCGAGCAGGTTGACGAGTATCTGTTGAAGCCGCAAGGGGTCGCTGATGATTCCGTCAGGCACCCCTGGCTCAACATCGAGCAGGAAGTGCACAGGGGGTTTCTCATCAACGCGAGGAGCGACGAGTCGAGCAGAGGTTCGTATGATCTGTCGAAGGCTACATGGGATGTGTTGCAGGTCGACCGAGCCTGACTCGATCTTGGAGAGGTCGAGTATGTTGTTAATGGTGGAGAGGAGCGTCGACGCCGAATCTTGGGCCATCTGAATGTAGGCGCGTTTGGTAGGTGAGCTTTCCCCCTTGAAAAGAATTCGTAGGAGTCCGGTGAGTCCGTGAATAGGGGAGCGAAGTTCGTGTGAGACGTGCGCTACGAAGTTGCTCTTTGCAAGGGTCGCTTGAATCGCCGCATCACGCGCATGAGAAAGCTGGGAGGTCGTGTCCTCCGTCGTTTGCAGGAGCTTGTTGAAGGTCTCGGTGAGGTAGCCGATCTCGTCTCTTCCATCCGGAGCGATACGGAGAGAGAAGTCGGTGGTTGAGGAGATAGTCTTAATGCTTGAGGCGAAGCGCTCTAAACGACCTATCACAGCGCGATTGAGAAACGCGATCAGGACGACATTAGCTAGGATCAGGCAGATAGACATCAGGGACACGACATAGTTCCGCGAGGCTTTGCCCTGTTGATAGATGGTTCGGGGTGCTCTATGTGAAAACGAGATGATGGGGGTATTCGATATGTCCCGAAGGACGCCAACACTCACAACCTCATCTCCACCAGTTGAGATCGAACGATCCGTGACTGGTGGAGTCGTGGAGATGCGTGGATCCGCAGGGTCTGCGTTGATATCCGAGAAGGTGAGCGCTAACTGGGTTCGCTTCTCAATCTGCTCCTGCAGCTGGAGCGAGAAGGCGCGAGTGAAGATCAGGAAGCCGTTCCTCGGCTCAGTACCTTGGTTGTTGGTGATGGGGCAGATTGAGATAAAGAGGGGTAAATTTCCAACTCGGAGAAGTCCACTGAACGGTTCCCCAGGAGATGACCGGAGGTAAGAATCGATCGTCGAGTTAGACATGATTGATTCTAGCGTCTGGGCGCGAAGTGGGCGCAAGGACTCCGCGTCTCGCTGCGCCTCTAATCCAGACACTAGGGAGAGGTCGTTGGCGATAAAGATGATGTGCACGAGCTCAAAGGGAGCAACTGCCTCGTAGTTTACATTCGTGGAGAGATACGCCTTATTGCTTCCCTGCATGAACGTGTAGGTCTCATCCCAGCGTGCCCAGTCGACCGTTCTGCTGCGTAGGTCGTCTGTAGCCGCATCAATGCTTTGAAATACCCTTTGAATGTTGAGGTTCGCTCTCTCTCGCTCGATCAGGTCGAAATCTCGAAGGAGCACATGGGTATAGAGGAGGTATGTCGCAGAGATGATCGCGACGAATACCGCGGTTACAGCAATTGCGTTCTTAAGTCGAAGTCCCATCGTTACCCCGTACTAGATGAGTCGGCTCTTAACAGTGTGCGCTTGACCTCTATCCAGCTGAAATGACGAACCGTCTCTGAATCTCTTGAAAAGGAGGCGGGTTATGAGGATGGGGTCTATAGAACGGCGGTTTGCGATGGGTGCTTTGGTATTTTTGTGCTTCAGCTTATAGTGCGGCGGCTACCTCTCAATCCCACTAGGTGAGTCGCTGCATGGTTGCCCTTCCAAAATCAGAAAGCACCTCTCGTATCTCTGTGTCGGGCGCTCAGGTACCAGCTCCATTAGCACTTCAGGGGAGGGGTTCAAATTGGATTCACGAATCCCTTGTAGTCGTTGAAACTTCACGATGTGGTCTCGGGGTGGTAACGTTGGATCGGATCCCTAAAGGCACCTTGGTGGTCATGTTCGGCGGCAACGTTATTACCGCATCTGAGTTTGAACAGCTATCGCCTGAGATGCAGAACTTTCCATTCCAGGTCGCGGACGATCTCTTTTTGGGACCCCGTGATGAGAGCGATATTGGAATAGGTGAGCGAATCAATCACTCCTGCTCACCTAATGTCGGATTTTCCGGTGCGATCGCTCTTACGGCTCTGCGCGATATCGCAGAGGGTGAGGAGATTACCCTCGATTATGCGACCTGCGTGGCATCCGATGATGATGCCTTTATGATGAAGTGTGGATGCGGGTCCGCGAATTGTCGAAATGTTATATCGGGACAGGATTGGAAAGACCCCATGATTCAGGCGCGACTCCTGCCTCACTACCAACCATTCCTGCAAGCCAAGGTTCAGCCTCCCGTGCGTGGGGAGCGTGAGCGTCACCTGATTCGCCTCGCCTCCGCACACAACGATGACCGGGTTAGAGGTGTTGGTCGCATGGAGCGTGGGTGGAAGCGCTTGAGTGCATTGCCCCGAGAGATAGCTCGTTTTTTATCGGAATCGATTCGCGAGGAATGGATGGCGATACCGATCTGTATCGTGGCCGGTCTTCCGAGCACACTTCTCACGACAGGTATTATGGCGGCGCTGGCTCCCATGGTAGCCTCGTTCACGTTTGCCCAGGACGAGGCAGGATTTATCTCGGCTATCTCGCTGCTCTCCAGTGTGGTCGGGTACGGAACTTACCTGATTGCCTACTACGCAGGGATGCTCTGGAAGGAGCGTACGGAATGGATAGTGAAGGGACGGATAGATCGGCTCGCACTGCGGCGAAAGCTGAAGGTGTGTCAGTATGACTTCCTGGCTCACCTACCGTCTGACTTTTGGGTCATGCCGCTGATGGGAGCCGCCACAGGGGGATTCTTCGTGGCAGGTCTATCTCAGTTCTGGTCCATAGTGTTGTCGCACACCATCGCCGATCTCGCCTACGCGATCAAAGAGCCATTCTTCTGGCGCGGGGCGAAGAAATTTGTGGATTGGCAGGAGTCTCGGGAGGAGGTGGACGCTACCCCTGTACTCGACAAAACTGCTTAGCAATCACGTCATACGCTTCTCGGATCGTCACAGCTTTATTCTGAGCCGCCTCAAAGTCGGTGGGTGTGTGCATAAAGCGATCTGGGTGGTGCTGCTTCATCAGCTCAAGGTACGCCTTTCGAAGCTCACATTGCGTCGAAAACGCGTGAAGACCGAGAACGCTCAGTGCTCGTTTGGCGTCCTCGTTAAGGTCGCCGCCGAAGCTCCAAAATACGGTCCCTTTGCAAAATTGATCCCATGTCTGAAAGGTGGTCTCAGTTCGGGGCTTCTTCTGTTTGCCGAGAGGAGATTGGTGCTCTCTTAGTCGGGCACGTAGGACCTTTCTGTGATTTCTGCGCGAGAGGATTCCGCGCAGGAAAAATCCGCCTAATATAAGGATAATCGATGACTCTACGATGTAGAGTGCAATCCTGATGAGATATTGTCGGAGCGAGAGCGCAACGAAGTTGAGGGTGATGAGTGCGAAGAACGGTTTCACCGCTGTTGTAATATTCGCTGCGAGGCTGGCAGCAGGGGGCCCCCCGATCTCCTCCCCAAATGGAATGAGAGTTGATGCGATCTCTATGAGAGCTTGTTCCCAAGAACCGGCCCCAGTCATGGCGCCTTTCTCCTCGTAACCTGCTGGCACCCACGCCAGATTGATGTTCCGCTCCAAAACCTCTAAGTCACTCCTATGTATATAAAATTGCTGAGAGGTATGTTCGAATTTTCACAACCCCCACAGCACATGGTGTAGCCGAATATTCAGGATGTTGGGTAGGGGCAGTGTACGAAAAACAACCAGACCCAGCACTTTTTGCGCATCTCCCCCAACGGCTCAGCGCGCCGAGCCGTTTTCAGGGAACCCGCTACCCAACATTTGCGGCCTTG
>JALRCK010000729.1 GCA_023262305.1 Deltaproteobacteria bacterium | reverse complement strand
CGACTTCGACTCATAGTCATGAGTGGCGCTCAAGTTGTGCGCGATCTCATGCGCTGCAAGGTACGGTTGGAGACCGGCGCTGACGGTATTCGAGAGACCAACGCCGTAACGCCCTCCCGCGGTGCACGTTGCACCAACGTAGGCTATGCCGATCGTGAGCCCCTCGATACTTCGACCGGTAAAGAGGTGACGAATATCAGCGGAGGATGTGGATGCGAAGGGTGACGTCCTAAACTCTTCAAGAAGGGAGATCGCTGAGATGGTGCCTCGCGAACCCAGCGGCGTGGTGTCGACCCGTTGAGAGATTACCTTTAAGCGTATGCCCAGACTTGACGTGTAAATCACGTCAACTGCATTCAGCACCGCCCGGATGTAGGCGTTACTCTGTGCTCCATGAACCTGGTAAAAGTCGTAGTCAGCTTGAGTCGCAATCTCAAGCACTCGGGGTGGAGAGAAGACTCGCTGCCCCTGAGAGGCGATCGGCGAACGGTGCGACCGATTCACCCGTCGAGATGATACCGTGTGAGCGGTTGATGGGGTGTGGTCATCCTCGCCTGCGTGGCTGGCGCATCCTATCTTTTGCTTGGGGACGCGCGAAATCCTTACTCGCCTTGTCGTTACCTGTGTCTCTCCGGTTCGAAGATCGATCGACGCGGCAACGGGTCGCCCCGTTCGCCGGCTTGTGAAAAACACCCATGCTCGGGACTCTGTCATAGTGAGAGCGCTCGGCAACTTCTCTCGTTGGAAATTTCTTGTTCGAGCGAAGCCTTGATAGTGGGCTTCCGGTGAAGATATTTCAGGGGCGCTTTTGGGCGTAAACACAAATCGCTCAAGACCCTCCGGCGTTCGAATAGTAGCGTGCACGACTCGACCATGAGGCGAGGCGAAGGTAGCGGAGTTAACTGTTTGAGCTTCCGCGTGAAAGGTCGAAACGATGAGAGTAGAGAGGAGGGTGAGCGCGACCGTTACGAGATTCATCCTGACAGCAGACATACAATAGAACGATCTAGACCTTTGCAGTGTAGGAAAGTGGACGATAGCCCGCAATTCCTCCTTGTTGGTAACAGAGGTGCCACTGCTAAGGAAGACCGGTTGGTCGCTAAATCCCCTCTGAGGGGGTGCTCGTGATGGTGCGAGCGCTCCGACGCCCGGTCGCAAAGCTAGAGTCCGCCTGATTGTAAC
>JALRCK010000728.1 GCA_023262305.1 Deltaproteobacteria bacterium | reverse complement strand
CATCGGAGGGGCTCATGCAGATCGCTGTCAGCAAGCATGTCCCATACCCAACTCGACTCCTCGACGCACTCGGCATCCCCTACTCACTCAAGGATGTGCAACGCACGAAGCGTTTCTTCTACCCACCAACGGACGGACCCGAGATAGGTCGTATCCCCGACGAAGAGGACGCAGTTCCAATCGATACCCTCTCGACTCAGGGCAGAAAGATCCTCTCTGCGGCGATGTCCGTACCTGCCGACAGACAGGTAACTTTTGGCGACCTCGAAGTTTCTGTGTACCGCTTCAGAACCCCTATCACCAAGTCTCCCAGGGTAGCGCTTGAGCTGCTGCAAAAATACGCTGAGGAGTATGCTCAGCAGGGTGTCCGTTACGCTGAGATCACCGCTACATCGTCCGGGTTACTTATTCCCGAATACATCGCAATGGTACATGAACAGATGCCACGGCTTGAGAGCGAGACCGGTGTAAAGCTGCGATTCCTCGCCGGGCTCCCTCGAAATCTGCCAGAGGCGCTCATCGCCCGAGAGGTGGAGAAGCTCAAGATAATGGGGGCAAGTCCCTATATTGTTGGCGTTGATTTCGTAGGATTCGAAGACAACAAAATCGGCAACCTGGAGCCCCACATCAAGCGCATCGCCGAATGGGCGCAAGAGCACGATCCGGAGTTTACCCTGCGTATTCACGCGGGCGAGAACCGCAAAAACTTTAGCAACGTGCGAGAATCACTTCGACTCGCGCAAAAGTACAAGATGCGCGTACGGATCGGACATGCGGCTCATGGTCTCGACAAAAACGCCCTCGATATAGCCGACGCCCTCGCCAAAGATAACCTAGTGATGATCGAGTTTAATCCCGACTCCAACCTCGCCCTGAACAACATAGACACCGCTGAAGAGCTTGAAATGGCGAAGTGTCTCGATAGGGAGATCCCTTTCGTTATCTGCTCAGATGGTGGAGGACTTTTTCAAACGGACATCTGGCAGCTCGATGACACAGCATCGTTCGCCGGCCTTAAAGAGCGCCACATCGAAACGATCGTCAAGCACGAAGAGAACCACATGCGCCGAGAGGCTGCGCGATTTGCACGAAAAGTTCTTAGACTTCCAAAGGACTATATCGCATACGTGGAACAAAGGTTCACGGAGCTACCTCCAGTTATGATCACCCCCCGCAGTGGAGATGATG
>JALRCK010000727.1 GCA_023262305.1 Deltaproteobacteria bacterium | reverse complement strand
CTCTCGCTTACATGTGCCGACAAGCTGGACTCGACGCTAAGACTCCGGGGCGCGAGGATGACTATCCTGCAGTTACTCTTCAATCAGGATACGACCAGATCTTTGCCCACGGACTTCGTGCGGACCGCGTTGGAAGCACTGATGTAGTCATCGGCATCTCGGGTTCCGGCAACTCCGGCAATATCATCAAGGGCCTTGAGGAGGCGAAGCAGAGTGGCGCTCAAGCGTTCTGTCTTGGCGGACGAGACGGTGGGAAGATAGCGCAGGTGTGCGGCACCGATACATCGATCGTGGTTAAAAACTCCTGCATGGAGGCGATTGAAGATCTCCACATCCTGGTGGGGATCGTTTCCCTACGACAGATTGCTGGCAAAACCACCGTCTCGAAGGCTCACGAATCCGTAGTGGCTGATTTTGACAAGGTTGTCTGTGAGAATAACCTCCCCTCGTTCGTCGACGTAACTGAAGGGGTACTTAAAACGATAGAGAACGGCTCTCGCGTACTGGCGCTCGGCACAAGCATCGGGGCAAATCACGTCACGGCAGACTGGGAAAGAGGAGCCACCAACCGGCTTCCCATTCGCGGCGTCTCCGCTCCTATGATGTTCTCACAGAACGCCGCAATGGCGACCCTTAATGATGATGGTCACTTCTCCCTTGCTCACGGGCTTGTAAAGAAGGATCCAACTGCGGCTGACTACGCTATCGTTTTTGACATCCTCACCCCGCCGCAAGAGATCTCCGCGGTTCGCGAGGTGCTCGCGGGTGCGACCACACCATTCACTCAATTCGGAGGGACTTCGGGCGTTGACCTTAGTCCCTTCTCAGAGTGCGAACGTGACCTCTTCCCCGCACTGGTTGGGCACGTCGTATCGGCAAGCCTGCGCGAGGTGCTCGGCCGTCGATTCGAGGTAAAGCCGGTGAACGATATAACGGTCACTTTCAAACCTGGGAACAAGAAACTGAGTCGCGAGGAGACCCTCAAACTTGAATCAGAGCTGAGGAAGGCAGGCAAGCTGAGCAACGATCGGGTAATTGTGTTCAACTACGGCCAAGTATTTTCAGCGGCTGACCCAGCGACATTTGGAATGAAGCGCGTCTTTTATTAAAAACCTAGCAGGGTGGTGAAAAATGGTTCCGTCGTGAGCATTTTGAGAGTTTTGACGAAACGAGGCGGAGACGACGAAA
>JALRCK010000726.1 GCA_023262305.1 Deltaproteobacteria bacterium | reverse complement strand
GTGATAAGTCGCTACATGCGCAGAAGTAGTGCGGGGCCCAGAATATGGGTAGCGCGTTACTCACAAGTAGGTGTTCCATACCCACGAGTGGTAGAGGTTCGAGATATCAAAGGAGCGCACCTCAAAACCCTTCTGAGTGATGGAAAGCGGTTTCTTTCGGGCGTTATGTGGCGCCAAACGTCTCACCCAGCGCTAAAACCAAATTCGTATGTCGATATCGTGTTTCGGCCAGAGGTCAGCACGTACCAAGGAACAACTGAGCTTCAGGCTAATCTTCAGGCGATCGAGCCTTCGCGGGAGCACACGGCGTAGCCTCGTTACGTTGCGTAGTCGCGGCGCCCCTGGAGTCCGCGCGTATTACGTACGCACATGATCTGATGACGCATCACGCTGCAGATGTGCCGAGACCCGCAGGAGCGCGAGCAGAGCCCATGGAAGAATGAAGAGATAGTACGACGGTAGATCTATCGTAGCCCACAGCAGCACCGGTGCACTTTGCGCGAGCACGAGCGACATGAGGAGTCCGTATGTGAACGCTCTACTGTTCGAAACGGACGCGCGTGCGAGGAGGAAGTACTGACACAGCACGAGGACCGCCTGGTCTTGACCCCATGCATACCCTGAGGTCGCTATCGACAAACACAGCATAGAGGGTAGGAGCGAGGTCCACTCGATCTGGGGCCTCCGAATCCAAAAATAGACCGAGGTAAGAACGAACGCCACGACCGGCACCGCGACGATGGGCCAGCTTGGAAGGGAGCCAGATAGGGTCAGCACAAGCACGCGTATGACGCTACTCGTGGTATGGGTCATCCAGCGTTCGAAGTGAATCATCTTTGCGTCGGTGGGTGGAGGAGCGGACAGCGCGTCAAGCCACCATGCAAACGATGATGGAGCGATGAGGAGCGTGGCTGTGAGCAGTACGAGGAATCCCCCGAGCGCCCCTACGAGAAAGCGCCGTGCATCTCTGCGTGCAATTTGGGTTAGCCATAGAATGCCGGGCACTATGCACAACACAAAGAGATGCGGCTTTACTGAGAGGGGAAGGAGCGAGACTCCAGCGATCGCATAGTGACGTGTGTTCACTGCGAGTAGGAAGCACGAGATTGCGAGCGCGAAGATACCACCGATCTGACCGTACCATAGCGAGTACCACACGGGGATAAAGCAGAACACCGCGACGGTCTCCATAA
>JALRCK010000725.1 GCA_023262305.1 Deltaproteobacteria bacterium | reverse complement strand
TGTGAGAATTGCTGGGTCCCTAGCACGATGACGGGTCTTGATCCGAAGATTAACCCCCTCTACACAATCTTCATCGATGAATACAGCAACGCCACCTACAACATGGTGTACGCGATAGGAGATATGTTCAAGCAGTTAATCGCGGATGGATACCACTGCATCATCGGCGGAGATAATCGAACATCGAAGTGTTTTAAAACGCTCGCAAACGGAGCTGTTGTAGTCGTGAGCGTATTTTATCCGCCGGCAGGCGTAGCTATTTTCACAGCGCTCGTCACCTATCAAGGGGTTCAGTGTGTGGTAACTGCAAGCAATCCGTCTGCGCCTGGCGACATTGGCGATAAAGCTGCCCAAGCCTGCGCGCAACTCGCCGCGTCGGGAGCCACCGTTATTACCATATACGCTGGAGGAGTGGCGTACACCGTTGCACGGTCTCCTGGTGGTGCAGCGGCGCCCGGCGTGACAGCGCCCGAGCCTGGTGTAGCGCCGCCCGGTGGTGGTACAGGTCCGACAGGGTCTATGCCGAGACCTCCTGCAGTGGAGCCTCCAGGCGCCCCCGACCCGATACTCGCTGAGCCAGTTGCCCCGCCAATTCGTCCGCCGTCAGGGGTTGCTGAGCCCGTTCCAGGGGGAAGCTCTGGTCACACCATCATAGAGGTAGATCCGGCATCGCCCAAGTTGATTCGGCTTCAGGACACGGTGTGTAAATCCATACTTGAAGCGAAATGTGAGTTGCTTCCGTCTGAGATCATTATCAAGGCGATTAGGCGCCCAAATGGAGATTTATGGATTTACGACGGGCACCATCGCTGGATGGCAGCGCGGCAATGTAAGCATCAGAAGATAAAAGTGGAGATAGTCACAGAGGAGCAGTTCCTTGCAGAAAAGGGGCTCGCCGGAGAGGGGATAACCTTGGAGGATTTCTTCGGCATGCTTGATCTAGGCCCGAAGCCTGGTCCGTGTGAGATCGTCGACGGGTTTGTTGATTAAACTCGCTTCGGCCTGAGCAAGCTTCGCGTTGTCGGAGTGCCCCCTATGAGCGATTCGAATCCCACAAAGGGCGTCAGGGGGAGCCCATGATGAGTAAAAGTGACAATCGCGCGAGATGCGAGCAAAGCACAACACATGAGCGATCAGATCTGGTACGATCCCCTCATGAAGCGATCAGATCACCCTCCAATTTCAAAAGATGACGT
>JALRCK010000724.1 GCA_023262305.1 Deltaproteobacteria bacterium | reverse complement strand
CAGCTCACAGAGGCACTCATCCGAAAGGGACATAAGATTCCTCTTGCAAACTCCTACTCGGAGTTGCGCAAGACGCTCGCTACCACGCAATAAAAATCACGGTGGGAACGCCTTACCACATTATGGAGATGAGCCCCTACTTGAAGAATTATTGTGAACCGTGGGCGCGCCTGAGGTACGGTATGTTCCTTACACGGTGACCACGCCGATTCAACAGCCGATCAGACAATCCGAACCGCGACAGAGTTATCCAAGCATTACTGAATGATAAACTCAGTGAAGTATACGGCCGTGAGGGGAGGCTCTTCGAGAGCAACAGCCTCATTAAGCCCTTCGATGAGCTCCTCTTTCAGTCGCTCCTTACCCTCAGCAGTGAGAACGTCCTCAGCTTTCTTTGAGGAGAGCACCCGGAGCAAGGTGTCTTTTATCTGCACCTCTCGTTTGGCCATGAACTCAGGGAGCGGAGCAGCCCCGCCCTCCTTCTTCTCACCACCACCGTGTCCCCCACCCCCTTCCTCGGCGGCGGCCTCAGCCCCCTCTGGTGGTTTCATCTGCTTCTCTACGATAACGTTATCAAATTCTACGAGGATATGGGCTTTAAGGAAGGATGTCGCCTCAGAGAGATTTACGACCAGGGTTCCGAGATCAGCTGTCTCTAGGTGTTTCTCCTCGTGATGCTCTTCCTCCACATGCTCAGTAGATTCTCCCTCCTCGGGGGTCCCTCCCATCAAGAACATGGGCACTCCGGCTCCCGCGACCAAAAGAACCACCCCAAGCGCAATGAAGACCATCTTCTTGCTCTTTTTCTTGGGCGCCTCTCCCTCTGCGGCTTCTTCTTTTTTAGCTGGTGCGTCTGACATAGCTATCCCTGGTATTTCCTACGCACATGGAATATCGGCAGCGAACCCTCTGCGCATGAGCGCGATTTTTCATTGCATAGGTAAGAAACGTAGCAACCTGAATCTGCTACACTTTTAGAGGGGATTAAGATATGGCAAGTGTTGCTCCGCTGCGCAAGCGGAATCCGGGGTAGTCGTATCCGAGAGCATGTCCTAGCTACAAATCACCTAAGGCGCCACGGATGTCTGCCAACGAGACTAACGTGGGTTTACGATTTCGCTGAGTCCGCTTAATACCGAGCTCTTGAGTCTGCTCCGCTGAGGCGGTGGTTGCCTGAATAACGCGTAGCAGGAGTTCA
>JALRCK010000723.1 GCA_023262305.1 Deltaproteobacteria bacterium | reverse complement strand
AACAAGCCCTTGAATCAGGTCTTTGCCCGAGAACTGGCAAAACCCCTTCACGATCGCGGCGATACTGTTTGAGTAATGAGGAAGATGAGCTACGAGTACAGCCGGGGTTTGCGTAAACCGCGCAATATCGGCGTCGGAACCGAATTCATCGCCGGGCCAGTTTCCATCAAAAAATCCATGTTCGCCATCGATGAGCACGATGTCCGCCCCACGCTCTGCTTCCTTGAGCGTGGTGATGACTTGGTCGCTGTCTAAAATTGTCCTGTCGATCACGTGGCTGTAGCGCCGAGACAATCGGGTGTAGATGAGCGCTTGATGCAGCGATGAACCCGTCACGCAGCACGATACACTTAGCCCCTGTTTACGCAGGGCCACGATCAAGCCGGTCATGAAGAGCGATTTTCCAACTCCTGATGAGACGCCCCCTATCAATACCCTGGGTATACGAGTACGAGCCAAGTCCATGTGCTGGTCCATGCTAGGGCGAACTGCCCACTATGCTTCCACAAGACGTATCGACGGAGAGCACCGTGTGCACAATACCGGAGCGCTCAAGAGCACTCTTTTTTAATGCTATCTTCGGGGAATGAGCTACTTACGGCGCAAAACAACGAGGTCTGCCGCCACATCGCCTGCTAACTTTGACCCACCCTTCATGAGACCAGAGCTCTTTGCGTAGCGCTCGACGATCGTCCCCTCTACGCCCCAATACTGGGAGAGATCGGGGAGAACTGAGCCCAGCTCCTCTTTGAAGTTTACCGGTTTGGTGCCGAGACGTCCTCGACCAACTCGGACTACGGCGCGCCCGCCCTTTCGCACGACTCGCGCCGTTTCGAGAAGCGTTTCATTGATATAACCATTCCACATCTCTACCGATGAAAGTGTCTGTTCGTTCTGCAGGGGCTCAAGTCCCAAGAACCAGCTCCGCAGCCACGACCGTAGCCCACTCTCTGTCATACCAGGTTGTTGAGGACAAACGAGCGCTAAGTTGACTGAGCCTGTCCGCACGGGAGCCATGTCATTCTCGGCAGCCTGGAAAACTGTGCGGCTTATATCTCGACTTTGAAGCGCACGAGGCACTCCGTCTCGCACAAGCGCCGCTGCTTTCTTTATAACGCGAGCGCTCACTGCTCGATACGACGGCACCTCCCCGCGTTTTCGATTGAGCGCAGCCTGCTCGGTAGGAGTGGTCGCTGCATG
>JALRCK010000722.1 GCA_023262305.1 Deltaproteobacteria bacterium | reverse complement strand
AAGCGACCTACAATCTTCCTACGACATGGGGGCAGGAAGTCAGCGACGTGTAGCATTCACGCTCGGACGACCTGGTTATATCTACTTTGTAACTCCCTGGGGGGGAAGTCTACGGGGGAAGGGGTTATGTTTGGTAGTATCAGTGCTCGTTTGTTCGTGCTCGCGTTAGTGTGTTTTGGCGGATGTATCGCTTTTCCTCGTGCGTCTCACGCCAAAGATTGTTACGCGTCCTGCTCCTACATCATTAAGCAAGGTGGCTATACCTACTCGGTTAAAGCCGAATCTCGATACAGGCGAAATAGATGTTCGTTTCCTTCGTGGGGCTGCGACCTCATCCGCTCTGAGGTTGTTCCGAGGCTTGGTCCGATGAGCCTCCGAGCATCGTGGGCAGGCTCGTGTGCCAACATCCATTCATTCTCAGCGATCATCTTGGAAGCCCCGACGCCTACTCCGACGGTAACACCAACTCAAACGAGAACTCCAACTGCTACGCCGACCTCAACACCGACACCGACACGGACGGCAACACTAACGCCTACACCAACGCCGACACTCATTCCGATTACGCCCATCGCCGAGTGCATCGAGGTTCAAAAGGATGGATCGATGATAGCCCGTTTCAGCTATCAAAATAACGGCAGTGACTCGATAAAGATCCCAATCGGCGAGAAGAATCGGTTCGCACCCGGCAAGGCAGACATCGGTCAGCCAACTGAATTCTTCAAGGGACGGGTAACGAACATCGCGAATACCACTATTCCAGCCGGTGGCACCGTGCGATGGGTCCTCGGCAACGCGTTTGCTGATGCCAACATTACAACGACCCAGTGCCAAGGAGGCAGACAGTGCGAGACCAAAAATATTAAGGACATCCTCATGCGGCTCGATAGTAATGTTTCGAACCTGAAGAAGCTGACGAAACGGATCTCTCAACGGATCCTCATCGCGACCTCCAACGAGGGATTGCGGAAGCGCGCCGAGGCTTTCATCGCACGCTCTGAGACGCTCTATCTTGAGGAGTGGAGCAACATTTGGGGGAGATTCCCTCAAGTTGCGGAAGCGTGCCCGACGTGTCGACAGATCGATAAGCTGCCAGACATCGAGGCGATTATCCGGCGAGAGGAGGGACTCCACAGGCTCGTGCACCTTGCAGCGCAGACCTTAAAACGAGTCAACACCAACGGTCGGGCGCCTGATGCTGA
>JALRCK010000721.1 GCA_023262305.1 Deltaproteobacteria bacterium | reverse complement strand
CAGGGGCCCGAGGATATTGCTGCCAAGCTGGTCATGTTGATGCCCCCAACTTGAGAGGTTGAGCGACGCACCCCTGCGGAACGCTTTGTGGCGTCTTGGAAGGTTGCTCAGGACCTCGTACAAGATTCATCAAGGGGCGCTCTATGGCATAAAATGTCAGAACACTTAACATGATGGAGAGCCCAAAAAAGGCGCATGTTGCACCAAGCGGGGTGATCTCCTCGGTCAATGCCCCGAGGTAGGCGGCAGGCAGGAGATGGAGACAGTAGAGTGAAAAGCTTATCTTCCCGAAAAACCGGATGATACGACCAGAGAAAGCAGCTTGCAGGCTCCTTGAAAAAAGAACTCCGACCAGTATCGCACCGCAGGCGATCATCTGTCCTGGGTGTTGAGTTCCAAAGAGCCACCAGGATGTGACGAGGCCACCAGCGTTTAAATCCTTGTTCGAGTAAGGGTATATGAATACAAAAAGCTCTATGAGTACGCCGAGAGAAAATAGCACGTTTGCGATGAGTGCCGTACGGCGGGGGAAAAATGATTGGTAAAGAGATATTATAGCAATACCCGATCCTAGAAGAAAGAAATGAGCATAAGGCGGGATGTGCGGGTAGTTCAGGGGGAAGCTCGTTTCAACCCAACTTAAGCGATAGGCGTGGATAGCGAGAAATACCACGCTCAACCCAAACAATGGACCAAAGCTGCGATTGAAAGATCGTAGATTAAGGTATACCAGGGCCAAGAGGGGCATGACGGCGTAGTACTCGAACTCAACTGAAATTGCCCAGAAATTACCCTGCGGGTAGATGAGTAGGGCATGGTCTAGAAGAGAAAAACTACGCCCCCCAAACATCTGACGTGCGAAGGTTGGGAGTGCTAGCAAGAGAGCTAGGGTCAGATAGTACAAGGGTAGTATTCGCAGAATCCTGCGCGCGAAGTATCGGAGGATGTTTTCCACCCGAGGTGGACGGGAGAGAACAAGAGTCAACTGTCTCGTTAACAGGAAGGAGCTGAGCAGGAAAAAGATCCAGACACCAGTCTTAGCCAAGGGTGTTAGGGTTTTCGCGACCTCTGGAATGTATAGGGAATAGTGCCCGACTACCACGAGAATGACGGCGAGCCCCCGTAGACCGTCGAGGTAGGGGAATCGAATTGATGCTGAATTGTCGAGATATGTTGTTGGGGCAGCGATGTTTTCTTGAATAGA
>JALRCK010000720.1 GCA_023262305.1 Deltaproteobacteria bacterium | reverse complement strand
GGGTTGCGCTGAGGTGGTGGCTCACCAAGGTGATACCTCAGCAGATGACGAGATTACCGTGGGTCACTGGGATACTGCTCTTCATGGTGATTTCAATTCCATGGTACCTGTTCGCCGAACAGAGGAACCCCGGATTTCTGGAGTACTTTATCTGGACAGAGAACATCGGCCGATTCTCGAAAGCGGACTACGGGGATGAATACGGGAATGGGCATGTGCAGTTCCGAGGAGCTGCTTGGTTGATGATGGTCCCCTCTCTCGTCCCATGGTCACTGGCTTTACTGGGAACGCTCTTCGAACAACAAAAGCGCATATCTCTCAACGGTTGGAAAGAGAACCTCAAGCGTGACGAGTGGCTCCTGTTAGGTCTCACCTGGGCGATAAGCTGCCCCCTCCTCCTCCTCATGGCAAAACAGTACACAGCGACCTACAACATGAGCTCGGTTCCGGGGTTTGCGTTCCTGATGACCGTGATCTGGAAGCGCGCCACCGACTCAAACGCTCCATGGACACTCTTTAGTCGTACAACAACCCGAGTCTTGTGTTGTGGGATGGCTCTCACGGTTATCATAGCTGCCATCGTATTCTACTCCAAAGCTGCTATCCCGTCGTTGCCACAAACCGGTTTCGCCGTGCTCGTTGGAGTTGGGTTGCTGACAGTTGGGCTGAGGCTTCCACCATTCAAGGATCCGACCGCATCGATCGGCGTGCTCGCGCTCATATCTGCGGTGGGTTTCGGCACGACGCTGGTTGCTGGAGATGCCTACCTCTCAAGCCACCGCTCTACGAAAAATATCTTGGCCTATGCAGCGTCGCTCTCGAACACGGATCACCTAAAGATAGGTTTTGCGAACAACCTCCCCTTCTCGGCTCGTTTTTACAGTAGCCTCATGTCAAAGCCTACCGTCAGCGTGACTCAAGTGGATCAGCATGAGTTGCCGACAGCAACAGAAGACCTCATCATCGTGCGAAAGAATAAGGGCGACGTGGATATCGTGAGTCCCGATAAGACCAAAGAAAAGATCGGAGAGTTGGGACGGTGGCGCGTGTATAGACGCAAGACCAGATCCAATACGTAGAAATCTTCGACTACTTCTTGCTCTCTTCGCTGTTAGCTTGCATCAGCTGCGGAGAGTCATTCCCGGCGCTGTTCTGAACATCATCGGACCACAGAGGGAACCGCGTTGAGTATCGAGGATCATCAAAGATAAC
>JALRCK010000071.1:7208-8752 GCA_023262305.1 Deltaproteobacteria bacterium | reverse complement strand
CAGGCCCGCACAAGACAGCCCCTGAGACAAAAGCGAGCGAACAAGGGTGCTCGAAACTAAGACCCCGGCTTTGTAGGGAGCTCGCAGCTCAGATGCTCGCACAGCGGTCGACAGAGGCCCAGGCGAAACCCCGGGTCTATCGATTACGATAAACCGCGCGCTGGCACACAGCCGCGCACTCTCCTTCCACTGCGGCAGATCCGCCAGCAGCTCGCGCCCCACAACCACATACGGCTCTGCGCCTGGAACTTTCAAAAAGTGATCGACTAGGTCAATAGTCCCATAGCCAACCCGTCCTGATGCGTGAAGATCAGAGACCTCCACTCGAGGGTCGCCCGCGAAGGCCTCCTTGATCGCAAGTTGCGCCATCGAGAGCCGATCCGCTGCCGATACCTGCACCGTTTTGTCTGGGCGATCTCCGCTTGGGACAACAACCACCGAATCAACCTGGCCACTCGCAAGGAGCTGCGCGATTACGGCGAGGTGTCCGTTATGAATCGGATCAAAGGCACCTCCGTAGATCGCTATCCTTCTACTTGCGCTCCCGCCCGTGCTCACACGCGCCTCTTAGGTTTCCCTTTAAGCTTCCGCAGCTCCTTCTCGTAGCCACCCGAAAGGATCGGAAATCTGCACCACGTCTTAGGATCAAGGCTCTCATCATCGAGATGAAATGATGGCGCGTATCGTTCCCTCTTCCATTGGTTACAGCTCCACAATCGGAAGAATCGAACGACCCAGGATCTGAGTTCGCTCTCGGTAAAACGCTTGCCATACTGCTCAGT
This sequence comes from Deltaproteobacteria bacterium, assembly GCA_023262305.1. GTDB lineage: Bacteria > Bdellovibrionota_C > UBA2361 > UBA2361 > OMII01 > OMII01. The sequence goes on along the minus strand of JALRCK010000071.1, from coordinate 7,970 downwards.
GATCAAGGCGAGCACATCATCAGGCAGTAACTTATCGCGAATGGCGTATCGTTCAATCGTATCGAGCACCTCATAGGGCATCAGATCCTTTTCGTCGGTCTGCTTATCCTTCTGGGGCCGGAGCTCCGCTGTGGGTGCCTGCTTATTTACCCGACGCAGCGATGGAAAGTTCTTAAGACTCGGAGCCCCCTCTTTTTCAAGCCACTCCAACCACGTTCGAAGATACGCCTTGTCGATCCCTCCAAGAGGGCTTAATCCTCCACTACTATCGCCGTCCATTGTGGTGTATCCGACAGCAGCCTCGCTGCGGTTGCTCGTACTTAAGAGGAGCGACTTGCGCAGGTTCGCGAGCAACCATACCGATGGCGAGCGCACTCGAGCCTGGATATTTTGCAGCGGAAGATCGTGTTCCTTCCACGAGAGCTTAACCCCAGTGGCTTTTGAGATGAGCTCTTCGTATCCAGCCACAAGTTTTGAGATATCGACATCGTAGAACTCAGCCCCTATCTCTTCGGCCAACCGGGCTGCCGCATCATGCGTAACTTTTGAACTCTGTGGGGTGCGTTGATAGACGCATGCAAGGATCTTCTTGACGACTTGCGGCTCAGTTCGTGCGCCCTTCATCCAAGAGATATAGGAGAGCTTCTTTGCAAAGCCCGTGAGCGTAAGCTCCTTGCACGCTCGGTGAACCATCAAGGCCACAAGACAGCTCGCCGCGCTTGAGTCAACGCCGCCGCTTAAGGAGACAACAAATCCCTCACT
>JALRCK010000071.1:0-7198 GCA_023262305.1 Deltaproteobacteria bacterium | reverse complement strand
TTTCGCAGGTAATCAAAGAGTCCCAACGTAACCGCATTCAAGAACTCCTCATGCTTCACCATCGGGAGCATCTCAACTTCGGAAGAGCTCTTTGACGTGCGCAAAAGCTTCACGCCGGGAACGACCAGGCGACTATGAGAGTCACTGAAGTCTGGCCTAAAACTCGCCTGCTTACGGCGCAGAAGCCGGGAACGCTCGATATCAATCACCCCTGTGGTCACAACCACATCTTTAAACGAGAAGCGTTCTCCCTCGTGGACCACGGCACCGTGCGAGCAGATGACGGTGTCGCCGTCATAGATCAATCGTCCAGCTTCACACCCCAAAAGATTCGCGTAGACATAACCCACCCCGAACGCTCGAGAGCCCTCAATAGCCAAGCGTTTTCGCACCTCATGCTTTCCAAAGGAGAAGTGGCTGGCGCTTGGATTTAAGATGAGATCAACGCCACGCTGCGCGAGCCTGAGTCCGGGGCGATTCGCGACCCAGGCGTCCTCACATATCTCGAATCCCAGCTCAATCCCATCGACTATAAAAGACAGATCCCCGACCGGCACCGAGCGCCCTTGAATAGAGATAGAGGAGACAATTCCTGTTGGCCACGGCTTAAACCATCGAGGCTCGTAGTGGATCCCATCACCAGCGAGATTTTGCTTGGCAGCAAATCCGACGATCTTGCCGTTCGCGGCGAGGGCAGCGACGTTGTACACAGCGCCCGATACCGCAAGTGGCATGCCGAACGCCACCACGATGCCGCGAGCCTCTCGGGCGACCTCAACGCCGGAGTGGAGGGCCTCCTCGATGATCCCTGCCGAGTGGAACGCATCTTCACACCCGTAACCCGTGACACACAGCTCTGGAAGGCACACGATCTGCGCTCCGGCCCTCTTGGCCCGACGAATAGCCTCGCGAATGTTCGCTAGGTTTCCCTCCCATGCGAGAGGTGTCTGATTGAGCGTCGCCGCGGCGACAAGGATCCGTTCCATACTTAAGAAGATAAGGCGCTACCGTATCACGCGCTCCACGATAGCTGTATCGGCATATAAACCCGATGATTTTAAGAGTTTAGTTGGGTCGAGTCGATGCTGAGGGAGATATCCGAGTGCGCCATCTTATGCTATAAGATCAATTTGTTAGCGATACTCAAGCAGTACCAAAATACTAAACAGCGTTACTTTTCCGACAAACTCGTTCCCCCCTTACCCAATCTGAAGTAATTTGTGCCGAATGAACGCTGTGTTTAGTTCTATCCGCATCGCTGACATTGTTGCCCGCATTAAGCTCGTCCTCCTGAATCCCAAAAGGTGCTGGGATACAATCTCTCAAGAGCACACAACCGTTAAAGTTACTACCGCCACCCTCGTTGCTCCTCTCGCTGTTCTTGCTGTGCTCGGTCCCGTCGTCGGGCACAAAATCTTTGGAGTATATGTCGAGGATTTCGATCTCTTTTGGACAGCCCCCCTCTTCTATTCTTTCAAATCTCAGTTCCTCGAAATCGCCATGATGGTCACGGCTCTCTTCATCGATGGGTGGGCGATCCACAAACTAGCGCCCCAATTTTACCGAACGGTTTCGTTTGAGAGGGCCTTCATTCTCGTTGCGAATGCTGCCATACCCGCTTTTCTTGGTTGGGGAATGGGTATCATCCCAGGACTCTTGCGGTTTAAAGTTTTCGCCTTTGCGTACAGCTTTTACATCCTCTTCTTTGGCTTTAAAAAGATGCTTGAGGTGAATCCGAACGCTCCAAAGAACGATACGCTCCCTGCGCTCTTTTCGTGTGCACTCGCGCTCATGCTCCTTATTCATGTAGTGATGCATGGATTGGTCGAGCCTATGACCCCTTCGCCGTTCCTTGATATTTTATAGCTCTCCACCTACTCAAGCGCGCTGGACGGCGATGCTTTTTGGTTAAGTAACGCGGAGGTCGCGGCCTCGATTAATCTTTTCTGTGTCCTACGCGTCTTCCGCATTATCTTAACTAAAATAGGTCTTCGACGGATTTAGTGGGTAGTTACTGTCAGTGTGAGGCCCCCACGCTGGTTTTGGCACTCAGAAGGCGGTGTTCACATCCCAATCTGACAGAAAGCACCCACTCATTCCGTCGATGAGCCACTAAAATATCCCAACTCAGAATAACCAAGCTGCTTACCGACCGAAGCATCACTAACATGCCGTGGAGAAATCAATTGTCGACGGGTCGTATGCCCGTCACGCAGGCGTGATTCAGCTCAAGATGAGCTAGCTCGGTATCGGTGTTGTTACTACAGCTGGGGCATGCCCAGTTTCATCGATGACGTCGATAACTTGCTCACTGCCAAGTGCATCATCCCAACCACCGCCAAGGGCCTTAAAGAGCTGTACGAGTGAAGTAAGTAAACTTGTCTCGCTGCCAACGAGCTCAAGCTGTGCGAGTAAGGCAACCCGTTGGGCATCCAGCACTGGTAGAAGGTCAATGAGACCGTTTTCGTACTGGGTGCGGGCGATCGCCACAGCCTTGCCACTTTGATCCACGCTTACCTTGAGGTAATCCCTGCGCTGCCTAGCTGCGGCGAATCGCGCGAGAGCACCTTCCGTTTCCTCAAGAGCGAGCAGTATCGATTGCTCGTATCTTGCCATCTGCTCGGCAGAGAGGGCTTTTGCTTGATCAACTTGCGCGAGAACGCGTCCGAGATTGAACGCTGGCCACGATATGTTTGGAATCATGCTCCACGCGTCGTTACTCCCCGAGGTCAGTTCGGGAACGCTCGGGGCCTGGAGCGAGATGGATCCGTTAAAGGTCACTTTAGGAAAGAGATCTCCCACTGCGACCCCGATATTTGCGGTAGATGCAGCGAGCTGTCGCTCAACCGCCCTGATATCTGGACGGCGCTTTAAAAGCAGCGCGGGATCACCAAGCGTTACGGGGCCGACAAAAGTCGGAAGTGCCGTCTTTGGGCTCAGCAAACCGATCAACTCTTGCGGCTGTCGTCCCGTAAGGACCCCGATTCGATAGATCGCTGCTTTCTCCTGAGCCTCAAAAGGAGGGATAGTAGCCATGGTGTTCATGTACTGGGCTCGAGCGCGCACGACATCAAACTCAGTGGATTGCCCACCTTTGAAGAGCGCTTCGGCGACCTTAACGACCTGCTCCTGAGTGCGGGCATTCTCTTGAGAGGCCTCCTTTTGGTGTTGCGCGCCACGCAAATCAAAATAATTTCGCGCGACCTCACTTACCAAGATCCGGATTGCGTCCTGCAACCCCGCAACGGAGGCGTCGAGTTGGGCATCCTGGGCTTCTACTTGTCGTCTTACCCTACCAAAGATGTCGAGCTCCCAGACCGCGTCAAAACCGGTAGAGAAGTAATCGTTGTCGATATGGTTTTTGCCCGTATTGAGCGCCCCTCCAGCGAAGGTCGATGTCGGGATGTGCGTGTTCTGGTACTGACCATCAGCGGTGATAGTGGGAAAAAGATTCAAGAAGGTCTGATTGTAGATCGCTCGCGATTGATTGACCCGGGCGATAGCACTCTGAAGGTCATTGTTGCCGCGCACAGCGTCTGAGACAAGTTGGCTTAGGATCGGATCTTTAAAGTTATCCCACCACTTCTCTAAAGCTGGCTCGCCCTCACCCGGATATGCTCCACCTTCGATGAATTGCTTGGGCAGCTCGACATTGGGGGTCACGTAATCGGGCCCTACGGCGCACCCCCAGCACAGTAACGCTACAACCAAATATGACAAACGCCGATTCATTAAACTATCCCGACTCATGAGCCTGAGTAGATTCCCATACTCTCACGGGAGAGGAAAGCTAGCGCTGTATTCAAAAGGTCTTTTCCCTCCCTGAGCTATCCATCGCTCAATTCGGAGTTCCTTTCATGCCCTTGACACTAAAACAACGGGTCTTTGCAAAAGATGTCGGAACGGTTAAGCGATTGCGCTCGGGCACGTTAACTGAAAACGTCATTATACAGAGAATTCAACCCTTTCCAGCGTGATCACCGCCCCTTGCAAACGAGATCCTTTCGCCGCCGCCAGAAGTCGTTGAGATGCTGCAAGAGGCTCATGATGCTCAACCGTGCTCAAGGCTTCGCCCAGATATCATCAAAGAGGCTCGCTGGCGGCCTATCATAGCCCTGCGTGAGAGACTCCCCGATCAATTCGATTACCGGATGGAGCCTTCCGCGCTGCGGTCTGCTCTGTGTGGAGTCGGAGATTCGTGGCGCGTAACTAGTAAGCAGCCTTTCAATAAACGAGCGCGGATTATGATATCGCTTGTATACGGTCCCAAATTCCTGGGCTGCTCGGCTATTTTTGCTGAGGTCCTCGATGGCGCTCACACATGCCGAGTATAACTCTGCGTCAGTCCGTTCCTGAAACAAACATCCTGCGCGGGAGCCGCTAAGCTCCTCTGCCATCCATGTTTGACCGGGCGCAACCACCGGCTTTCCAGCGCACAAAGCTTCCACAAACGGTCCTGATGTCCGCGAGCGATATACCAGCCCATCGTATGGAAGTAGCACCAAGTCGGCGGATTCAAGCAGTGTATGATACTCAGCAACGGTGAGCGGTCGCTTAATCAAGTGAACATTCGACAGTCGCATCGCCTCAAGGTCCGTGATTGCGCTACTCATGCCAGCGTGGTGAGAGGAGCTCACCAAGGCCTGAAAGACGAACTGCACTTTGTGGGCACCGAAGCGGTCGGTGAGAGCCATCGCAGCGAATGGTAGCATGCTAAAGCCCTTTTCGTCGCGAGCATCCCCAAGGTAGACGACTCGGATCTCTCCTCGGCGCTTCACTGGCAACGAGCGCTCAAATGCCTCATCTCGCAACCCCTCTGGATGGGTGTGGGGGATGGGAATAACGTCGACCGAGCAATCCAAAATACTACGATATTCTCGCGCGAGTGCGGCACTGTCCGTAACCAATCGCAGAGCCGAATTATTTTTAGCCGTCTGCAAGGCATCGAATCCTATTTTGTAGAGAGCTACCAACTCGTCGTGACGTGCCGTTACTCTCCTCTCCCCGAGCCCGCCCTGCGTGAGTGTTGGCAAACAAAGAGGATACCGCAACATCGCATGGCACTGTGGATAGTGGCCGAGAGCAGTGAATGAGATCGCTGAAACGAGCCCAAGAAATTGACGTTCAGTAATATTTGGAAAATAAAGGTGATCATCAAAACCGACGACCCCTTCAAGACCCTTCCAAAGATCAGTTGCGAAGACTTCGTTCGTTTTTATAACTCCATACCGATAGTTATCAGCGGCAGAGCCGAGATCGATCAATCCAGAGTCGTAGGCGATGTCATGAACTCCGTAGCGAAAGCAGGGAATGCCTTGGACAGCTGCGCAGACCTCTGCTGTTGCATCTCGATGTACAAGAGTTGTGAACTCAAGCCCAAACTCCTCCGCGGCTTTCTTGAGAGACACGGCGTAGGGGAGGTAGTGTCCTATATCGTCTCTCAGTCCTGGGTCGACCATGATCAGTTTCGGTCGTTTTTTGAGGCGTGCTTTTCGGACTGGTAGAGAGCCGGTCTTAGCTACCAATCTCAGGATCTCCGGGGCGTAAGGAGAGAAGGTTTTTCTAAAATCGCGCGATTCGGCATACAACCGAGCCGCCGCGCTCAAGGTCCGCATCTGCGCTGCGTTATTACGAAGCTCCCGAATTCGAACGGGAAATCTCTCAAGAGAGTTCTCAACGATCAGCTCACATCCGTCCCTCACATCGTGCCCGCGGGCTCCAATTGAAGTCGAGACAACCGGTTTTCCATATGCCATCGCCTCGTAGAATTTAAGAGACGACCCGCTTCCTGAGGTGAGGGGGATTACAACGGCATCAGCTTGATGATACAGAACCTTCAGAGTTACATCATTAACAACTCCGAGCGACTTAAAGTTTCCGCGATCGTCCTTGCCACAACATGCGCCAGCAACAACAAAATCTATCTCCCCGACCTGAGGCGACATCTGTTGTAGTTGGTGTGCGGCTTCTATGTTTGGAGGATGTTTACTGCCTACAAATAAAACAAAAGGACGATGTCCAACGCCGTAGAGCTCTTCAACTCGACGCAGGTCTTGAGGGCTGAGTGCACCCTGCACTGCATGGGCATCCCCTGTATTCACAACCACATGTGAATGTGGATGAACGGCGCCGAATTCATTGCGATCCTCCTCCGCAACAAAGAAGAGAGAGTCCACCATGGCGAACGCCTCTTCCTCACGCTGCTTAATGAGCCTCCTTGTCTCTGGCGTATTGCCATGAAGCTTGTGAAGCGCGTCATGGGCAGTGAGAAGGATCGGCTTGTTCAGCTCTCGACAAAGGGGCGCCAGAAACGGGACCATCATGGGATAGTCAATGCTGACTACATCAACCTCTCGTATGATACCACGAGCCCACTCCTCGAAACCGGGACATTCCCTGTAGTTCTCTGATGAAAAGAGGTGAATGAATAACGCCCCATCACGGCTAATTCCGGCAAATTCCGGTTGCAGCAATAATCGAGAGTGGTAGTTGTCGATTGTCTCGGAGAGCTCATAGCGACGCGCCCCCGAGTACTCGCGGATGCTTAGGTTCTCATAGTGCCTGAATTTACAGTGCTGAAGTAACCCAAGGGTGACGTGTGCCCCTTCACCGATAAGATACCGCCACAGCGTTGAAAACCTCGTTCGAGCCCCCGAAGCGAGGAGCGTTTGCCAGGGGAAAAAGCACCCTATTTTGATTCCATTGAGAGTCGCTCGATCTTTCATCCTGGTCCTTAACGCAAGGGTCCAGCGGTTAGGATGCTATCCCCCCTAACGAAGGAATCGATCAAGAGGGGGACCTCACTGGGTTTTTGCTAAATCCCCTAAGTATCCGCCCGCATCCTAGGTAGTTACGGCAAAAAGCTTTCCGCACGAGCCGCTTGTAGCCCGAACTTTATGGAAGATAAGATAGTTCTATCCGTTGTGATAGTTGGGGATGGTTCAGGTATAACCTCTTTACTACGCGCATCCCTAGAAGCTATGAGCACTACTCGTGGAGTTGAGGCTCTAGTCATCAACACCGAAGTCCAAGACGATTCGCCGATCGTTCCCTCACCACACTGCTCCATTATTCCCGGCTCCGGCTGGAGCTTTCGCGAATGCATCACTCGGGCACTCGAACACATGAAGGGAGATTGGGTCGTCATCCTCCATCCTCACGAGTCCCTTCTCCCGGAATCGTTTGATCAGCTGGTCAA
>JALRCK010000719.1 GCA_023262305.1 Deltaproteobacteria bacterium | reverse complement strand
GGCAGAACGACCTTGATGAAATAGGCTCCCCCTTCAAGGGCGCAGACACAAGAGAGGCCGGAGAAGATGAGTGCTTAGGAAGAGCCTCACAAGACCGAAATGCATGAACCTTGGAAAAGGCGCAAGCACTACGACCCTATGAGACTCCCACCTCTACCGGATGCGATTGGGCTCAATGAAGCTCAGAACCGACGGGTTACGCTGAAAGAAGTTCTTCAGCTTCCTGCGATTTTCGTGACTGAGGAGCTGATTCGAACGATCAGCTTCAATCCTGACTGAGGCCTCCTGAACTGCCGGAGTGCGGAAATAAATCCGCCCCCCAGCATCCCGGTGAATGCGAACAAGTCCGCCGTTGGAGGTCTCACGATACTCAATCGCGCGCCCTCCTCGGTAGTCGACTTTATCCAGCGTATCCAACAACAACTCCGCAAGGTCATTTGCGGATTCCTCCGTTGTGGGGGTGTTGCCGGGCGCTCTGGTGTTGGTGGTAACTTTCGTAGTGCTCATATGGTTTCCTGCTTGGAACTAAGAGATCTCCCTACCTTGGGTAATCTCCCTTCAAAGATGCTGTTATCCTTCAAGGGAAGATTACCCATAAAACCTTTCTTATTTCGGTCATTGTGAGCTCTCGTCGCAACTAGCCCCACGCCTATAACAGCCGCGGGCGAGCTCCGATGAGAACCCACACACTATCTCTCGTATTCAATTGGAAAAGAGCGCGCCGAAAGAAACTATCCCCCAAGGGAGGGCTCATGACTTTGCGGCATTCATTCAACGTAACAAAGACAACGCCTGGCGCCAATAAAATAGTGCTCAGCTTTTAGAAAATTGTAGGGAGTCTTGCTTCAGGCGCGGTTAGTACTTCTTAAAGGAGGAATCAACATCATCAGACCACCTCAGCATCCCGCCGGCTAGGTTCGAAACCTTTGAGTAGCCATGGCGCCCAACGAGCTCCCGGGCGATCCAATCGCTGCGGCCGCCACTACGGCAGTACACCACAACTTCCTTATCTTTCGGAATTTTGTGAAGGTTTTGCGCCACCGTGTCCTTCGGGATGAGCTCTCCGCCGATATTGCAGATCTCCCGTTCGTGAGGCTCCCGAACATCCAAGAGAAAGAGATCCTCTCCCGCATCCATGCGAGCCTTTAAATCCTTTGGGGCAATTTGAGGGATCGTTAGTGTCGACATGAGCATTCCTCGGTTTGAAAGGGTA
>JALRCK010000718.1 GCA_023262305.1 Deltaproteobacteria bacterium | reverse complement strand
CGTTGCTGGTCAGGGGGCGAGTCTGCGCCCCTCAGTTGTGGCAGCAGACGACGGAGCGAAGTTCATCGTCGCGTTCGACTCAACGGCTTTTAATCTCGTCAAAGATGCAGTTCCGCCCTCACCCACGGGAGCTGGTCCTAGGCGAATTTTCATAGCGGAGGTGAATGCAAAAGATGGAAGCGTGACCATGAATGCGTTTACCGGCGTTAATGGAGCTCAAGCGGATGGAGATCTCTTAAATCCGGTTTTAAGTGGGTACGGCGATCAAATGCTCTTTTTAACCAACGCCTCTAACATGGGCTGGGCGAACTCGGGCTCCTCTGTGTACCAAGTGGCGCTCGCCACAAAAGGTAAGAACGTTGAGCTGATCAGCAAGAGTCCAGTGGACGGAAGCCCTGGCCTGCAGTCGAGCGGCTCGCACACGATGAGTTTTAACGCTAACCAGTTCGTGTTTCTCTCAACCTCTTCAAATATATTCGATGGTTCCCCAAACTCACCCTCCGTCGTTGCCTATTTTGTACCATCGAAGACGTATACGAGGGTAAATGAGACCGAACTCGGCGTGAAAGGAAATAATTCCTACACCTCAGGGAAAAACACGCTCGGGGTTGATCCGAAGGGCCGCTTTGTGGCGTTCATTGACGCGAGCTCCAACTACCTCCCTGAGGGTGAGGATACCAATGGCAAGCCGGATGTATTCTTAAAGGATTTGCAAACGAAGAAGATCGTCCGAGTAAACGTAGGGGCTGGCGGTGTCCAAGAAACTGACGGGGAAGCCACCGGGGTCCGTGTAGGCGCGCTGGGCTACAACATTAGAACCGCAACGGTAGGATTCGAGTCTACGGGCTCCGTATTAAAACAGATAGGAACGGGAATAATGCGGAATGTATACCGGGTGCTCGTCACCTTTCCCGCCCCTCCTCTCACAAGTTCTACAGTCCTTGAAACGCCGCCGGATGTTGAGACAGGACCAAAAAAACTCATCTTAACCCTTCAAAAGTTCGACATCTCCTCGCTCAGTGCTACCGCAAAGGCAGCCGTGCCGAAGAGTCCAACGATATCCTATGATGTGCGACTCACTGAAACGAGCAAGAACAAGAAGCTTAAAGTTATCAGCACGAGAAATCGTATTATCTTGCGAAACCTCACCCCGGGCCAGTACACCGTCAAGTACCGTGTTGTTGGAACGCCGACTAAGGGCAAGAAGGTTGTAACGAA
>JALRCK010000717.1 GCA_023262305.1 Deltaproteobacteria bacterium | reverse complement strand
CAATCATACCTAGCCACCGATAATGTCGGCACGTTGTTTGGCTAGTCTATCCACAGGAGATCTAATGCGCCCCGATCCCTTACTCTTTCGCTCACCGTTGGCGAGCCAGCTCTATCAACCGAGTCCGTACGCGACGATTCATCCAAATCACCCCGATCTCTCGGTATCCTTCGGTCAATCTACCTTTGACGCTGAAGGTCTTGAGGCGCAGGGACCATACTTCTCTCGCGTGATTCACTGGCCCGGAGGAAGCAGTGGAGTTACGATTGGGCGAGGATACGACATGGGGCAGCGAACGCGGCTTCAGGTACTCTCAGAGCTACGCCACGCAGGCGTCTCAGAGCACGACGCACTTTTCCTTGCCGGAGCAGCTGGAATCCGTGGAGAAAGAGCTCAACGCTTCGTTGATTCATTTGCCGGCGAGTCACCTGTCCTTTCTCTTTCCTCGCAGCGGAGGCTCTTCGAGGTGGTAACAACGCCCGAAATAGTTTTCGACATCAAACGAATCCTTACGAAGCCCGATCTTCAGAAGCGATACGGAGCGATCTCATGGAACGAACTCACACCGATGGCACAAGAGGTTGTGTTCGACCTGCGCTACCGGGGCGACTACACTCCACATACACGAGAGAGGCTTCAGCCGATACTCGTGGCGCGCGACGACCAGGGGCTCCTCGACCTGTTAGGTGATACAGAGTATTGGAAAGCGTTGAACGTCCCCGAATCGAGAATCGAGACGCGGCGTACGAGCGCGCAACGAATGACAGAGTATCGCTGGGCGAGCTGAGATGCTGCTCGCGTCGTCTTACGACTCGCCAAGGGCATCCTCAACGACGCGAGAGATCTCTTTTTGCTTGCGGATGGCACTTAAACGGGTGTGAAAGAGTGACCAGAAAAGTGGCTGGGGCAGAACCTCCCGCTCCGCCGCCAGGCGCGTCACGGTAGACTTAAGCCTCTCTATATCCTGGGCTACGGCGGACTTCTCTCTCGGTTCTAATGGTTCGCTTTCGTCACTCACCCTACCATCCTAAATCCGAGCGAGCGCCCGAGCCAGGGTCCTTTTGGCTGGGTGGTCTCGTGCACCCCTGCAACCTGTTGAAATAAGGTGGCCTGGGCCGCCTAACCCCCTAATAAAATTTTAGGGAGTAGGGCTCAAGCCGGATTCAGTTCGTGTCGATACCCTACTGTGAGAAAACAGGAGCGTACTCGCACATGGGTTCCGC
>JALRCK010000716.1 GCA_023262305.1 Deltaproteobacteria bacterium | reverse complement strand
GTCCGCATGCCGGGGAGCGGACGTGTCCAGCGCCCCCTTGCCAGGGCAAAATGTCAAACCATCTCAGACATATAGCAGATCACTCCCTACTAAATATCTTTCCCGAACGGTGTAGTTTCCTCTATACATATGAGGCGGTTCATGGAGACTTTCGAGTAAATTTATTCACTCGATTGTGCGTCGAAGCAAAACGAAACGGCTTTAACCACCAGCTCCCCTCGCGGGGTACCAAGTCTGTGGTAGTGTTCGCGAACCGCGGTGTGTGACCGTTCGTGTGGTGTACCTGAGGAAAACAAAGAATGAAGAAGATCTCTCCGCTCCTAATCGTAGCTCTCATCGTTATTGTCTCGCTCGGAGGCTACACATTCATGGCCTCTCGCTCCTCTAAGGCTCCCCCAACGGCCTCCACAACGAGCTCCTCAAGCACCTCAACTGCATCGTCCCAAACCAGCGAGGTGGTCGTTCCTCGCACCAATTCATCAACACAACAGGTGTCAATAAATGCTCCAACAGACACCGGGAATGACGAGGAGCCCGAGGAGCAAGTGAAACCCGCTACTGAGGTCTACTCCTCTTCCGAGGAAGCCCTTGCTGCAGTCTTAAAGGGAGCCAAGGACTATGATGACTCTATCCTTGAACAGTTCACTCTTCCCGATCCAAACTGTTCATGGTGCTCCGAGTTTTACTCCTCAGTTCGAGATCTTGCGACCAACCAGAATACCCCTCAAGAGCAACGCGCCTACCTCGCTGAGATACTGGCTATAAGCGGTCGAACAGACAACATTCAGTCTCTCATTGACGCAGTGAAGAGCGCTCAATCAAATGATGCTGCGGACCTGTATGCTGAAGCCCTCGAACTCACGCTCGGGAAAGACGATGTTGTTCTGCTGTTGGGCGAGCAGATGAATGCCCAGAATGAAACACTCCGCGAAGCTTCGGTTGCAGCCATAACAAACCAAGGAACGAAAACGGCGGCTGAGCTTCTGGTCAAGGATCTCAAAGAGAGGGGAGATCCTGATGCCTACTACGCTCACGGTATTGGCGCTGGTGAAGCGATCCCGGATGAGGAAGCCATTCCGGTGTACCAAGAGCTTGTGCGCGAGCGAATTCCCGGGTCGCACCTTGGTGTCAAGGCGCTGCTCAATGCGGGACTACCGGGGCTACGAGTGCTCTTTGATGAGCTCGAAAATTCCCCAAATCCAGAGGCAGATGTCGCGATGTTCAAGGA
>JALRCK010000715.1 GCA_023262305.1 Deltaproteobacteria bacterium | reverse complement strand
AGAAACCGAGGACCAAATTGCACTTGTCCCGCTGACCACATGTAGCAATACACGAGGCTCTGAACGGTCAACCACCACACAAAGATCCCGTCAGCACGCATCCATCGCCTGCAGCTTACGCACCACACACCCAGAAGCGTCAGTGACGGTATCGGCCACATGAAAAGCCACACATTCAGAGATTTCCAACGAGCGAAAAGGTCCTTCATAGCTGCCCACGGCGTGAAATCACGCCCATAGGGATCCACATGAAAGCCCGGATTGTGAGGAGTGCCATGTAACAATTCATACCCTGATATGAAAACACTACCCGTGAGGATCTGATTATATGCCCCGAGGAGAACGATCCCCAGCACGGAGGAAGCTCCAGCCGCTACCATCATCGCGATTGGTCGCACGCACTCCCCATCTCGCTGCCTCCATCGAGTTACTCCCACCCCACCCAAAAAGATCGCCATCGCAATCCCTGAAAGAGGTCTCGTCAACATGCAGAAGACAAGAGCTAAACCCAAAGTGATAAACGAGGAGACCTCCTTCCCCCGTTCGCGGGATACACTCCATACGATAGCCGCACAGGCGAGAAGCGCGCTGGGATGATTCCAAAACTCAGCGCTCATGTGCACGAAATAAACCGAGAGAAAACTCAGCGCCACGACCCACCCCGTGACGAGACGATTCGCATACATCCGCCGCACTGTCAGCACCACGAGCACTAGGGTGAGAGCCCCACACAGAGGATTAAGCGCCCTCGTCGACCCAAGGCTCCACGCAATCGTTATCAATCCCGAGTATCCCGGTGGGTACTTTGAGGCGCCCCCTTTAGGGGGAACGCTCAGCATGCAGTTCCACATTGAGGAGATCCCACGAAACTCCTTCCCCCGCCCCCACACCACGCCCTGAGCAAAGAGACGCCCCTGAGCGTACTGGCAGTAATTGGTGTCAACGGAGTATTCCTCAGGAAAAGCTTGGTATGACCACCACAGGGAAAGAGCATAAAACATCATCGCGCTCGCAAGCACGATCCACCAACGCTCTACTCGGTTGAGTCTCCCCGAATCCAATCTGCATCCCCCCTGGCCTACCCTTGCCTACTGACAAGTGGTTCCAGCCAACAATCCCGTGTTGCGTATGTCGGTGTAGATAACATTGAAACTCGGGAAGAGTAATGTATAGCCGGCTGGGCATAACTTCGGGTCTGGAACACAGTGACACCTGTCATATTCCATGGTCT
>JALRCK010000714.1 GCA_023262305.1 Deltaproteobacteria bacterium | reverse complement strand
GATCAGCCTGAGGTGCTGATCGGTCGAGGAGGCACATCGCATATCTTCATATCCAATCCTCGGTTGTCCCTTGTTCATGCAAGGCTCTACCAAGAGGACGGGCGTATATCGATCAGTGATCTCAACTCCCTCTCGGGTGTTCGCGTCAACAACACGCGTGTTGGTCATGCCGTGTTATCCTCCGGCGATACCATTCAACTCGCTGACTTTAACTTTCTCGTGCAGATCTCCGGGGACCTTGTCACGCTCACCCTTCGAACTGTGGCGGAAGATGCGTTGTCGGGGGCTGAGTTTGTGGCACGAAACGCCGCAAAGCTTGAGGTCGATTCGTATCTTCCCCGCATGAGGGTGCTCTCATTTGTGGGAGCTATTGTTGTAGTAGTGGCATGGTTCGTGTATCCGATTCTCGGCGATAGCTACAAGGGCTGGAATAGTGGGCCTATCTCAAACGCTCACCGAATGATCCAGAACGATTGCCAGCAGTGCCATCTCAGCCCGTTTGATCGGGTGCAAGACCGTGAGTGCTTGAACTGTCACACGATGTCTGAGCATGCGAAGGGATACGGCGATTTTGTTTCTCAGCACGCCGGCCTTGAAATGCGTTGCGCTGAGTGTCACATGGAGCACAATGGCAACGATGCCTTGATCCTTCACGACGCGCGGGTATGTGTATCGTGCCACGGTGGGATGAAGGATCTTAAGAAGGATAGTGACATCCTTAGTGTAGTGAATTTCGCGAGCCACCCACAGTTTAGGATCTCAGTCGCAGACTCGAATGGGCAGATCTCTCGAGTGAGTATCGATGATACCGTTCAAGCGATCGATACTACGCCGATAAAATTGAATCACGCTGTGCACCTGAAGGAGGGGCTGCGTGGACCGAGGGGTCCAGAGACGTTGCAGTGCAACGCGTGCCACAAGCTCTCGCAAGACAAAACGGCGATGCTCCCGATAAGCTTCGATAAGCACTGCCGTGATTGCCATGGTCTTGGATTTGACGAGCGATTACCCGATAGTCAGGTGCCCCACGGCGATGTGGATGTGGTGTATCCGACTCTCTTCGCCGAGTATGCGAAGCTTCTCCTCCTTGAAGGAGGGAAGGGTGCTCCTCCGAAAGTTGATGTCACGCGATCCCTGCCTGAAGGGAGTGAGCTCCCATCACCTACAGACCCCTTGAGCCCCGACGCACAACTCGTTCAGGCCAACGCGCGTATCGCTGAGGAGGAGCTCTTC
>JALRCK010000713.1 GCA_023262305.1 Deltaproteobacteria bacterium | reverse complement strand
AGAGTTGGATTTGTGCGATGGCGGGGGAGCGGATGGGTAAGTGGTTGGTTTTAGGTGGTGGATTCCCATATCAGTAACAGGATCCATGTGCGACCGCTCCGTGCTCAAAAAAACACGAGGGGAAAGTGACCAGAATGAAAAAAATATAGCGGTGTAGGATGAGGATCTTTCTAGCGTTTTCGAGAATTCTGAAGAGAGGGTGGTTTTCTTATTGATCCGATCGGTTCGCAGCGGAATCTCAAAAGATGGGTGTTTCGCACGTGTGGGATGCTCGTTGGTCGGGGGCTCTCGAGTTTGTCTGTCGGGATGCTGCTACATTTTTTTCGGTTCAGGAGGACTCTCGCTATGAAGATGATCCGTTTGGCTTTGTTCTTCGCTGCTGGGATGTATCTCGGGGTTAATGCGGAAGATTTCAGCGACCTTCAATCGGTTGCTGAAACTGTCGGAGATGTCATCGAGCGCTTTAGAGGGCTCCGATAGCGCACACAGGTTTCAAGGGTAGGGGTCCCGACGCGATTCGGGGGCCCTCCGATCTTTTCGTGAATGGCGCATCCACGTTGTTGGGGGGGGGGCGCAGTGAACCCGCCTCCTGGAAGGGCGACCGTGTCGGTCGCCAAGAATGCCGCGCTTTGCAAATGACCTTTGCCACTTGCAACAAGGCGACCGACCCTCCTTTGCTCCGCTACAGCGAGGCAAGCGCGGTCGCCCTCCCGTATTGCGAGTTCGGGCCGTGAGAGGGCGTCTCCCTAGTACTTGTCGCCGCCCTTGCTCGGATTGTCCTGTCCAACCGAGAAATGCGCGCGACGGTTCTTCGCCCACGCTGTCTCATCGTGTCCAGGGTCAAGGGGGATCTCCTCTCCGTAGCTGATGGTATCAACTCTATTAGAGGCGACTCCCAAAGAGGTGAGGGCGCTCTTCACGGATCGAGCGCGCTCAGCGCCAAGGGCTAGGTTGTACTCAACCGTTCCGCGCTCATCGGTGTGTCCCTCGATCGTAATCCGGAGACCTGATTGCTGCTGGAGGATGCGGGCGTTTGACTCCAGGTCAGCGCGAGCCTGGTCGTCGAGGGCATAGGAGTCGAATCCGAAATGGATGTCGTGGAACATTCCTTCGCCTTCAGCCGATGGGATGCCGCCGCTTCCGAATCGCCCCTCGCGTTGAGCCTCAAGCTCAGATTCGCTTAAGCCCTCTCCATCGCCACTTCCTGAGCTAAACCACGAGCACCCAGAGGTGCTCA
>JALRCK010000712.1 GCA_023262305.1 Deltaproteobacteria bacterium | reverse complement strand
ACCTACGATCTGCGTTTCTGGTGTCGGAGGACAACACAGCTCCGGGGCGAGACACGCGGTGTTTCGTCCTCGCAGTGAGAGAATAAGCTCAGAGCCAACCTGCTCGATACTCTCAAGAGGGAATTGGGTAACAAAGCCCAGATCGTGCTCGACATCCACTTCAAGGTCCTCTGTACCGAGGATGGACCGACCTTTTTCGATAATCTTAACGAGCTTTCCAGCGGTGAGCCGATGGTCGTAATCATCCGCAACCCACGTTTGGAGCCTGCACATCGCATCCTCTCGAAAGGTGCCACCGCAGTCGATGAATCGCTTTGAGATTCGCGCAACTTCCGTGACATGGGCATGAGCCGGCGTCAGCTCTCCGTTAGGGAGTCGAAACCGGATAGTCGCCTCAGGGGCGGCAGAGAGGGCTTGGGCAAAAGCTGAGATTCGCATGCCGCAAAGAGTAGGCGAAACCGGTGAAAAGGCAAGATAAGAAAGGTGTGGAGCCTGCTTACCATCAGATGCGAACCGAGCACCGATGCAGGCGGTTCGCCGACTCCCTATGCATATAATGGCTTAGTAGTAGCCTACTTTAGCCCACCATCCCCTCTTGTCCCAATCGGTTTGAATCTCCCCTAATTCACGCATTTCTGACCACCTCGCCCCCCTATCTCCCGTCACACATCCAGCCAACCCGCCGCAATCCTTGATTAGTACCCAATTTGTTTTAAACTATCGGGCGCACAGATCGGGGCACTTGTGACCGCCCTATGGATTCGTATTTCATAGAGGCCCTGATATCCATGACCTTTGGCTCCAAGATTACCTCCTCTACACCCCAAGCACCCCTGAGCGAACCAATCGTTCCTGCGATGGGCCTCTCTCAACTATTTGAGCAAAGCGTGCTTCGACCATTCGTCCATGTTGTCGGACTGACACAACCCTCGTGCCCGATGCATCCCGACTCCTTTGAGGAGCGCCTACTCGATGAACTCGCCCCACCCGCTGGCCGTTGGACCTCCCTCAATAACCTCATCGATAATGGTGTAGTCGCTAGCCAACGAATCGCCTTTAAGGAGCTCCTCACGCGCGATTATCAGGACGGGGTAAGAGCCCGCCTCGGCGAGCCGACTCGCGGTGAACGCCATGAGCTGATCTCATGTTCGATTGAGTCGTTTGCGCGGGGCACAACACCAGAGGATCTCAGAGAGCTCATCCGATTAAGCGATCTCGCCCGCTTTGCCCTCCCCGTTCTCAACT
>JALRCK010000711.1 GCA_023262305.1 Deltaproteobacteria bacterium | reverse complement strand
AAACACGGATTCGATGCCACGCGCTTAAAAGCCCTCAAAACGCTGGAAGGGTATGTGCAGCGGGCAAAGCGGGAGAGTGGGCGCTAATCCTCAAGGCGGAACGAAACCGGAACGAGCAGCGAGAGTTCGGTTTGCTTCATCCCCTCTGGAAAAACGGGAAAAGGCGCAGCTCGCCCCACCATACGCAAGAGTTCATCATCAAGGAGGTCTGATTGAGTGGACTCAGCGATATCCGCGCTCACTACCTCACCACGTGCGTCTATTTTGAGACGAATAGATCCGCGTCCTGTGATCATGTTTCGCACTGCTCGTTCCGGATATCGTTTGGCTCGTGCGAGCTTTGCAGCGACCATATCGCGATAGCTCACCCGAACTTTATCGACCACCTCACTCCCCCCGCCGATTGTAGATTCGCCAACAGGTGGAGCAACTGCCGCGACTGACTCTGTCGAAGGCGCTGCCTTTTTGCTCACCGGTGCACTTGCATCCTTCACGAATTCCTTAGGTTTTGGTGGCGCAGCTTTGCGCGCCATAGCCTCAACTAAATCCGGGATGCGCGGTCGAGCTTTGGGGTCATCACTTCGACCAACGACCGCCGGCGGCATCACCGTCTCTAGCTCCGAGATATCCACGATACTCACATCAATAGTGAGCGGTCTCGCCTGCGGTGAAGATTCAAACAGCAGGGGTCCGAACACCAGCGCAGCTGCAACTACGAGATGCGCCGTGCCAGATGCGAGCATAGCTCTCGCCATCAGTGGATCTCGACGAGCGAAATCTCCCCGCGCGCGTGACGTGGGTGGTATCTCTCCAAACTGAGCTGGAAGGGCGAAATCTCTCATGGGGCGTTATTACAACCAGGTTGCAAATAGGGTATCTGATTCGAGATCGGTTGACAAATTATCAGCACATGCGCCGAAGACCCCATAAAAACCAGTATTTTCAACATCATACCCCCAGACCCCTTTCTCGTCCCAGTTTGAGTACCCCGCTCGGTAGGGTGATACTAGGAGGATGCACTACCCCAAGTCGCCCCTGACCCGCTGTTCTCCGGATACCGGAGGGGGCGCGTCAATGCCGAAGCTCCAAAGTCTCGTTGACCGAGCTACCCTTGGTGCCTCCGGTCGTGTCTGGAAGCTTCCGTTTGACGCGGTTACCTACGAAAGCCCACGAGTAGTAAGTTTCAGTGGTCCTCTTGAACAGGACTGCGCAGCTCTTGCCTGTGAAGTAGTACGAGCCGCAGATCCGAAGCTC
>JALRCK010000710.1 GCA_023262305.1 Deltaproteobacteria bacterium | reverse complement strand
GATCAACGACCGCCGAAAGGAAAAAAGTTTGGGTCGTTGAAGGTGGGAGTTGATGTGATCAAAACACTGGTCGACGGAATACCCGGCACTGATAAGGGGCTCTATGATAAAGCGATGGCAAAACTCAACGACCTGGTGGGGCTCGAAGAGGTAAAGCGAGAGGTACACCAGCTCGCCGCTACGCTCCGTGTTGCGCGACATCGACAGCTGCACGGCGCGCCGGCCGATATAGGCACCATGCACTACGTTTTCTCGGGTCCATCCGGAACTGGAAAAACGACGGTTGCGCGAATTTTTGGCGATATCCTAAAGAGCCTGGGCTATCTCTCGAAGGGACATTTCGTAGAGACTGATCGCTCCGGCCTTGTAGGGCGATATCTGGGAGAGACGGGTTTAAAAACGAAAGCGGTGGTGGAGGCTGCGGTTGGCGGAGTTCTGTTTATCGACGAGGCCTACACACTGGCGCCCAACAACGACCAAGACCAGTACGCTCAAGAAGCTCTCGCTACACTGCTCAAGCTGATGGAGGACATGCGCCACGACCTCGTTGTCATAGTTGCCGGATATGAAAAAGAGATGCGCTCTTTCATTCGTGCCAACCCGGGACTCCAGTCTCGCTTCGCTAACTCGCTTCAATTTTGCGATCTGTCGCAAGCGGCCTTGTCCGAGGTTACCAGGAATCTCATGGACGAAGCGGAATTTAAAGCAGATGAGAGCACTCTGAGAGGGATATCAAAGGTTCTCTCGATGCTTAAAGAGAGAGAGGGCGATCTCTTCGGAAACGGGCGGGCCGTGCGGAACATTTACGAAAAGATGCTTCGACGGCAGGCTGTTCGATTAACCAAGGACGGAGGAGATCTCACAAACGCTGACCTGAATGAGTTGATCTTTGAGGATATCCCCTGCCAGGAGTTGCTCCACCTCTCTTTCGATCAGCTTCGCGAGCAGCTGGAATATGAGCGTGTGTCTGATTTTGAGCAGGGTTTGGAGGCGCTCTTCAGGGAGAGAATGAGGTCCGAGGGGGCCACAATAAGGTAGAGGCTTGAGTTGTTTCGTCAAAACTCAGTTGCAGAATCAGACGAGGAGCGTGTGTCGAGGGGACCCAGAAATTTGGTGTCAGGTTCACCCTGAATTTGGTATACCACTCGCACTCTTTACTGTAGTTGCTCTCTTTTAATTGACTTCAATCGTGCCGACGCCTCCCGGGGAACTTTTTTCTTTCCAAACGAGGTCGAAAATGTAACTAACAGCCGACTATGTGTAACT
>JALRCK010000070.1 GCA_023262305.1 Deltaproteobacteria bacterium | reverse complement strand
GCCTTAGAAGGCCGTCCGCAATTGTTGGAAGGTCGAAACCAGCCGCATGATGCAAGTGAATGACCGAGAAAAAATCCCTTGTAAAGAGAGAGGGCACTACCGTGTGAGGCAGTTTAAAAAGCCGTTCCCCCGAGGATAGGTGCGCTGTCAGCACGACTCCTCCGTCCCCGGGAGTAAGAGAAAAATGGGCGGTCGCTGAATCTTTTTGGATTATGCCCTGCACATGCAGCTCGGTCCCACCGATACTGTGTCGGCGAGGCTCAAACGGTCCATTGTGGAGGATATGAAGAACCGCCTGCCCCTTTGACCTAACCGCTTTCGCGATAAGAGCATTCCAAATCCGAGCGTGCACGCGCTCAAGCGGATTAGATTGGCAAAATTGCGCAACCTTCTTCTCGTAGTGTGGGAATCTCCCCGTCAGGATTTTAGTATTAGCCTCCGATAGGGATTCTCGCATCTCTTGAAATGACATGTTTCCGCGATGAAAGATGTACGTCGCGTCGTCTATGATATTAAAAAAACCTTTCTCGTTTCCTCGAAGAGACAGGTCGTTTTCCTCTCCATACCCCTGCTTGAAGACCGGATCGAACACACCAACTTCATCGATCAGCTCTCGTCGGATGTAGGTACAAAACCCAACACAGGTCGGCGCCTCCACATAGTCCCTGGTGGAAACCTCCTCTACCAATTTGCTAAACCCCTCGAGCGTCACACCGTCCGGCAGCGCATTATTCTCTAAAAACCGAGGCACAGAGCAAATGGTGCCATTATTAGTCAGGGGCGTTACGGTTCCGACTCTGGGCCTTGAATACGCCGCCTGATGGAGCTTCTGTACCCATCCGCTGGTTACAACCGTATCGCTATTCAGGAGGATTACGTCCTCTGTTGACTCAATGAGCATACCTCTGTTGCATGTGCCGACAAATCCGAGGTTCCTCTCATTACGAAGAACGCTCACCCGTTTGTCGCGAAGGACCGCAGCAGGTAGAAACTCCCGCAGGTCTCCCGACGGACTTGCATCGTCGATCACGCAGACCCGCACTCTACGAGGTATCGTGCGGAGCACACTCTGAATGCAATCAAGTGTTACATCGAAGGCATTATAGACCGGAATGATAATGGTAATCGACCTCATATGGCTGGCATCTCCGCACGTCGAGCATAGAGCGGGAGCCCAGCGGGTAAAAATGGATCCTGCATACCCTCACGACCATAATGAGCTAGAAGGGCTCTGAGCTTAGCTGGTGGAAGAACAACTCCCCCAACCTCCCCTGCGGTGAAGTGAACGGAGGGATCAACCAAACATCTCAACCCCCGCTTGTGAGCCGCAAGACACAGCGCGATGGTGAGTTCGGGTATATCCTGCACTGAGGCCGGAACATCACGGAGCAATTCCTCCTTGAATACCAGGCACGCCGGGTAGGCGAATGAAACGTTGAAGGGTACGACGAGACGCCCTCGATAGCCGAGGTTGTTTCCGGGCAGCCCCTTAAAGTTGGCGAATATCATGTCCCGGCTCAGGGCCATCCCGGCCGCTACCACGTTTCCTTTCGTGTCGAGCACAAGGGGCGAGGCGACCCCAATGGCGGCGTCGGCACCATGGTCGAGTAGTCGATCAAGCACCTCAGCAGGAACGGGCCCTCCCAGGGAAACAGCGATGCACCCTCCACCCTTTTTCTTACGAGCTAAAAGCTCGCGCACCAGCTTACCCTCTTCATTGGTTCTATATTCCGAGACCGCCTCACCGGCCGCGACCCGCATCGCTCCAATGCCAGCTGAAACAGAGAACGCCGCTAACAAAGGACTTTTCCGCCCTCGCTCTACGCAATACAAGCCTCTAGCTCGGCTATCTCCCACTTTCCCCGCGGGGAACCCACGTCGCACAAGAGCCTCGGTTATAGCCCGCTTTGCCGCCGTGAACGCATACGGTTTGGACTCGAGATTTCCCGCGACTGACTCCACATGAGCACGCCAGTGGTACAGCACCTCTGGGATATGGACGATTCGGTTTGTCCGTTCAGTGACGCGAAGCATGAGGTCGAAATCTTGGCTCCCTTCAAACCCAACACGGAATCCTCCAACCTCTCTTACAAGATCTGAACGGAAGCAGCTTATGTGCCCAGTATACATGAACGAGAGGAAGTATTCTGGGGACCACCCTGGCTTACATGTTGGCTCGCTCCGCACCCCGTCAGCAGAGAGCTTGTCCTCATCTGAATAAATAACATCAACCTCAGCGTCTCGCTTTACAACCTCCGCAAGCCGATACAGCGCTTGAGGGGCCAAAATATCATCGTGGTCAAGAAGCACTATGTACTGCCCAGTGGCTAGCGTGAGCGCGGCATTTGAAGCTTTGGATATGTGCCCATTTTCTGCGAGCATTTCGACTTTGATTCTAGGATCGTTCGCGGCGTAGGTGGACAAAATGGACCTTACACCTGGATCGTTTGAAGCATCATCCGCGATGCACAGCTCCCAATATGGGTACGCCTGCTGTCTAACCGACTCGATCGCTTGTTTAAGCCACAGGGGATTAGTCTTGTAGGTGGGCATGATGATAGAGAACGTGGGTCCCCCGGTTTGCTCTGCATCGAATCGCATCCGAGTTAGATCTCTGGCACTCGGCTCAATGTGAGCCATCTGCAACTGATAATCTGATCCGAGGTGCAGACGGCTCCACAAGAGCCTAGCGAATTTTGTTTTGGCAATTGCAGGGTTTGCCAGGATACCCCTCCGAGTCCAAAGGCGAAGGGCCCGACTCAACATACGCGTCACAAATCCCGCCAGCCTCATCGCCACTCGAAGGGGTCGGGTCATCTGCCAAGATTTCGATCCGACAACACCGTGGAGCGAAGTTTTTAGCATTTCATGTGCGGCCTGCGTATCCTCGAGCACCCTTCGATACTCTTGGAGTCGCGCATCGACCTCACTGACGCTCTCCCGAAGGTGCTGACAAGCCTGTTGCTCTGCCGACAAGAGTAATTCTAGTCTGTCTTTTAATCTCTCGAGCTCCCGCGCATGATCAGACACTAATCCCAACTCATTCCTGAGCGGCTGGATTGAATCCACGAGCATCCGCAGCACCTCTGGACCATTGAGGGAGCACTCCACGGAGAACGTTCCAGGTGCTGAGCCGTCCACAAGGATCGTGACAGCTGGATCGCTCGTTAGCGGGATAAGAACTGAACTTCCGGATGCCGACGCTTCAACTACATTCAGAAGTCCAGACATTCCCCCTAAAGCCCCCTTGGAAGGGCTCCAACTAAACAGCACCCGCTCCGCGGCCTGAATAGTCACAGAGTGAAGAACGACAGGCGTAACGCTATCAATCGGGTCAAACCGAATAACTTTTGTCCCACTTGGAAAATCACAATGAACAGTTTGTCGTTCCCTGTCGGAGCGGAGAGAGACGATCTGGGAGTTTTCCTCTAAAAACCCGTTCCCCGTATCGAAATACACTTGGGCAGACAAACCCACGGTGCCATATTCCCGCCCCTGCGAAACAACCGGCAACGCGGCGATCCCAGTTCGGGCACACCTCACCAAAAACTGGTAGGTATCTCCGTCAGGAACAGCTGCAAGCACACCACGGGCAGCTGCCCCGAGTTGATTCGTCTGAAGACGAAATTCAGAAAACTCAGGAGCAACTGCTGTTCGCCCCCATTCCAAACTCACCAGGCCGGCCTGGCCAAGGAGCTGCACGAGCGACTTGCGCGTAAAAAAGTGCACATGGGTTTCATCGAGCAGACCATCACGCCGATAATCAAACCGCCCCTCAAGGAGCTCCGCTATGATCCCAACATAGGCGATGTTGGGAACCGATATAAGAACTTCACCCGTAGATTTGAGGTGCTTTAAGGTGGTCTGAAGAGACTCTGCGGGGTTAAGCAGATGCTCTAACACATCCGCGAATATGACGTAATCAAACTCCTGCCCCTCTATCTCCCTCGTCCACTCCGTCCGATTCAGATCTCCCACAATCATCTTCGAGCAAAAGTGCCGTGCGTGATCTGCAGCTTTCGGGTCAACCTCAACGCATGTGACGTCACACCCTTTAACCTCGGCAAGAAACTTTGTCATGATGCCGGTGGCTGGTCCCATCTCAAGGACCTTGCTCCCCGGGCGAATCCAGCGCAGCAATTGAGCTACTGAGCTTTGTCCTTCGGGATCTATCTGTCGGTGGTATTTCTCGGCGCCTTCCATCACTAACCCAGTGTCGTTAAAACCCTCTTAGTTTGCAGCATCACGATACTCGCCGCTCTCGCTCTGCTTGGACTGAATCCAATCATGTTCCTGGACTATTACCCCCTCCGCCAAGTAAGGTCCCGCGACCCTAAACGTTGCAAGCCGATGAGAGAAATCCCAACGAACCCTTGCGAGAGGATCAAAGATACCTGCCTTAAAATAGTAGTCGCCACCCAAGAGCGAGAGCTTCGGCATACGGAGTGTTATTGTGTGACGACCGGGAGAGTTCGAAATTGAGAAATGGTCCAAGCGCGTGTTAAGACCACACACATATAGTTCGTCGTTTCGGAATATCGCGGCGCCAACCACTAATCCATCGTTGGGCTGATGGACGTCGTAGGTAATCTCTAGATTCAGCTCGCTCCCGATAGCGAAAAGATTCGTTGGTGAGTTGTTGTGATCTCGCAGAGAGCCCCCAACGAGCGAGGCAGCATATCGAGTGTCTTCCTCAACGACGCTCCCGGTAATAACAGATTCGGCAGAGGAGCATGCCGCAGATGCGTTGATGGCGTCGTCAAGCCCCGCTTTTTGGCGCATGAAGCTGTCGTACTGATCCGCGACCTCTACGGCCGGTCCCTGGCTAATCAGATTACCACTGTCCAGCCACAAAACGCGATCACACAACGTCCTCACCGCTCCTGTATCATGAGTAACGAAAAGGATACTCATTCCTCGTTTTCGGAGCTCGCCGATCCGCTTAAGACACTTGTACTGAAACGCGGCATCCCCAACAGACAGCGCCTCATCAACGAGCAGAACCTCTGGCTCAACGTGGATAGCGGCCGAAAATGCGAGCCGAACGTACATACCGCTGGAGTAGGTTTTTACCGGCTTGTCTATAAAATCGCCCAACTCAGAGAACTCTAAGATTGCCGGAAGTCGCTCCTTCATCTCAGCCGCGCTAATGCCGAGAAGGGCCCCACTAAGTATCACGTTTTCCCGACCGGTAAACTCTGGATCGAACCCTGCCCCCAACTCTAGCAGCGCTGACAAGCGACCGGAGACGCTGTAAGCCCCCTGAGATGGATCAAGGGTTCCCGCTATCATCTGTAGGAGAGTTGATTTACCCGATCCATTTTTGCCCAAGAACCCAACACACTCCCCTCTCTTGACCTGAAAGGAGATCGGATGCAAAGCCCAAAACTCCTCATAGAACTTACGCCTGCCTCGCCACAGCACCTGCTTGAGGCGATCGGGGGGCGAACGGAAGATCCGATACACCTTAGCAAGGCCATTCACATCGATTGCGATATCAGACGACATCCGCGAACCCCTTCTTGGTGCGCATAAACCACCAATATCCAACAGCCGCTATACACCAGGACACCACAACACTTCCTAGAAGAACCTCGGGTCGCGGTGCTGTGTTAAAAAACAAAGCGCCACGGATCATTTCAATTATCGGGGTCAGCGGATTGAGGAAGATAATCTTCTGCATTCGCTCGGGAACTGCAGAGAGGGGGTAAAATATTGGGCTCAAAAACATCAAGATAGTCGTAACTATCGCCGTCCCGTGCTGCAAGTCTCTTAGGAACACTCCAACTGAAGAGAGGACCCAAACAGCACCAAGGGTACACAAGCACAGCGGCAACATAATAACTGGGATGTACAGCACTGTTATAGAAGGGATCCCCACAACGACCAGATAAAAAAGTCCAAGGAGACACGCAGATATCCCAGCCGTTATCAGCCCCACACACAAGCCTACCCACGGTAGAACTTCCAGCGGAAAAACAACCTTCTTGATGTATGAGGTGTGTTGCAACACCATTCGAGGTGCAGCGTTAAAATTCTCTGCAAAAACGTTAAAGGCGATAAGACCCGAAAAGAGAACGAGGGCAAACGCTGAGGGACTAGATATCTCTACGGACCACCTGGCCTTGAAGACTTGGGAGAAAACGAAGGTGTAGACCAAAAGTAAGGAAAGAGGAGTAACCAATGACCAGAGGACCCCGAGCATGGAACCTCGAAAACGCCCGTGGAACTCCCTACTCACAAGCTGACCTACGAGATTTCTGTTATGCCAAAGCGAGGAGAACACGCCCCAAAACGCATCTCGAAAGCGAAGAGGATTGTTAGGACTGTGAGGAGGAGCCACGTTGGTAAATCCCCTATTCTCGGGTTAAGTGCCTGACTTGCAGGGCAAATCACGCGTTCGGAGATTACGGCAGAGGAGCCTCATTTGCAAGTGCACCCGATGTTATTTCAGGCGGTTACGAGGCTTAATAGTGCAGGTCCTAGGTACGCCTCGATTGGTTTTTAACACCACAACGGTCTCCTACCGTGTTTCAGGACAGGATCTAGGGGTTAGAGAGACATTACCCGCCAACAATCAGTTTAGCGGGGCATTGTTAGGCATTTCATACAAGCAGTAGCTACCTCAACACGAGCTAACTCTCTACGCGTAACACCACCACCATCTCGCCAGGACAGCGCGCGAACAGGGGAATCTCAAATTTCATCTCATAATTATTTGAGCAGTGCACGAGGAAATCTTTAAAATCACTGGGTCGCCAACAGTGATAATGAATGCTGTAGTCTTTATCCTCAAGCTCTGCAACTCGCGCAGCAACTTCAGCTGCGGAGTAAGACCGACCAAAGTGCGGCTCGCAAAGAGAAACCCATTCAACAAAATGAGAATGGCGGGAGGCCGCAGGACCCTTTGCATGATCATCGATCAGATGCTGGAGGGTCGTTGGCTCCCTATCACGATCGAAGGTGCTCGTCTGATCGGGAACCGCAATATAAAGATATCCGCCGGGTCTCACTACCCTGCAGAAATTTTTGAGGGTGGCTATCGGATCCTGCGTGTGCTCAAGGAAGTGATTAGCCACCACGAAATCTTGCGAGGCTGACGGCAGAGAAAAAAGCTCTTCACCGTTATCAACTATGTCCACATCAACTAAGGGAGCTCCAGCAAGCTCAGGATATTGCTTTACGAGATCTACTTTGGAAAACCTATCGACATATCTGACGGTGGCTCCGGGAGGAGTTGGTAACGGATCCTGCAATGCACCGACCTCAATGCCTGTGCCTGAGAGAAATACATCCGCCACAAATCTTCTCACCATGCGCCTCTCAGGTTGGGATGTCCCGAACAAGCTATGGAGATCGATATCGGCAGTCTCTTTTCCACGTTGAATTTTAGCTCGTTCAAGAGGCTCAACGAGAGGCTGAAATTTTCGCCTCTCAGCTGGTGTTAAAAATTCAAACAATCGGCACTTTCTATTTGGATACCTATGCTCAGCCCGCCCAAACCTCAAAAAATGGATCAAAGGGTTTATGCCAGCGCCTCGTACATCGGGGTACTTCTCCAGATAGAAACTAGAATCAAACATGGGATGTGGAGACCTCCCTTCCCGCCCTCCGAACAGGAGAAAATGCTTCAGAGAAGCTAGTCGTCCACGAGGAACATCGGGATTGCTATGTTCGTAGTATCCGCGATCGAAGAGACCGCTCCTGAGCACGTCAAACACATCCCTGGCGTGGGCTCCTTTTCGGGAGATTATCGGTACTAAATCCATATATAGGTCCTCATTAAGAAAGTATCACACCCTGCGTACGGCCGAGGAGGGAGCCCACTATCACCGCCACGCCCGCCGTACACGCGGTGGAAACGCAAACACAAAATCCTCACTCAAATTTGTGAGGTTAGGGTTGTAATACGGATCACTGCGCAAAATGTGCGCCCAGCGCTGCTTCATCGTATCCACTTCTCTCTCAAATCGGGCGAATTTCTCGGCTGTGTTTTCGTATCCTCGACTTGCAGACTCATGGTGGTAGAGCTCTGCCTCTGGCTCATAGATGACCTTAAATCCTGACTCTCGAATCCGCAGGCAGAGGTCGACGTCGTTGAATGCGACAGAGAGCCCCTCATCAAATCCGTTTATTGCCTCAAATACGGTCCTTCTCATGAGAAGGCACGCCGCTGTCACGGCACTTAAGTTTTGACTCAGAATCGCACGGTTAAAATAGCCAGGGTCCTCTTTAGGTCGCCCCTTGTGGTTGTGCCCGGCGACTCCTCCGATTCCAAGGATCACCCCTCCATGCTGAAGGAGATTGTTCGGGAAGAGTAGACGCGCGCCTACTGCGCCAACGTCTTCTCGAATAGCCTGAGCGACCATCTTCTCGAGCCAAGCCGAGCTAACGAATTCGAGATCGTTATTGAGAAACCCCAAAACGTCCCCCGTGCAGTGCTGCACGCCAACATTGTTGAGCGCCGAGAAGTTGAAGGGGCGCTCATCTCGAACCACCTTGACGTTAGGTCTCGCCTTCAGCGTCTTAAAGTAGTCGAACGTCTCCTCTTCAATACTTCCATTATCAACTACAATGACCTCAAAGTTCTTGTATGAGGTCTCCTCGAATAGGCTCTCGATGCACTGCTTCAGTAACGACACCTTGTCTCGCGTAAGGATAACGAGAGAGACCTTTGGTTCGTTACGAGGAACCATTCTCTCGACCGAGATATGAGAGATTGCGTGCCAAATCGAAGCCTTTCCAGGCTGCCCCGTGCGATCGAGGTGCTCTTGAACCGCTCGTCGTTGAGC
>JALRCK010000709.1 GCA_023262305.1 Deltaproteobacteria bacterium | reverse complement strand
AGGATATCGCTGACATCAGCTTACTTGTGCCTCAAGAGCCCGAAGTCTTCTCCGAAACGCTGCGCTACAACCTTAGCTTCAACCAAGACTTCTCAGAGAAGGAGCTGATGAATGCTCTGGAGCTGTGCAAGATCGACCACCTCCTACAGAAACTCCCTCATGGACTCGACAGCCAACTTGAGGAGGCAGGACTCAACATTTCTGGCGGAGAGCGTCAGCGCTTAGCTCTTGCTCGCGGCATTCTTCGGGTCCCTGGCAAAGATATCTTGCTTCTTGATGAGCCGACCTCAAGCCTTGATCCACTTACAGAGAAGCAGATATTTGCAAACATCCTCAATGAATTTAAGGAACTCACCGTCGTTACGGCGTGCCATCGCCTTGCGCTCGTCCCGTTGTTTGATACCGTCGTATACATCCGAGACGGACGAGTGGAGGAGATCGGTTCATTTCCCGAGCTGCGCTCAGCAGGAAAAGGTTTTTCAGCGGCTTGGGCAGACTATGAGCGTACGGTGGTTAAGGTTGAGTCTCATGCATAGCAGGTTGTAATGTCGACAACGATTGATCGTAACGTCATTCGACGTTTCATCACCCTCGCGGCGCCGTTCTTTCGGTCCAACATGCGTTGGCGCGCTACCGCTATGGTTGGGCTCCTGCTGGGGCTCTCGCTCACCATGAACGGAGTGGGCGTTGTCATGAGTTACATCGGTCGTGACTTCATGACCGCGCTCCAGACCAAGAACACTACTCTCTTCTACTGGAAATTGGGCGAATACCTGATGGCATTCGCAATCGCGACCCCAATCGTTGTCTTCTACACCTATACAGAGCAACGGTTGGGTCTCTTGTGGCGCCGATGGCTGAGTCACCATATACTCGCCCGCTACTTTTCCGATCGAGCATACTACCGGCTGAATCAACGAGGAGACATCGACAACCCTGACCAACGTCTTGAAGAAGATGTGCGCTCGTTCTGCACTCAAAGCCTCTCTGTTTCGCTTATCTTCTTCAATTCTACAGTTCAGCTGCTCCTGTGGGTGTATGTCCTGGGACTGATCTCTGGAACTCTCCTCATCGTCGCGATCGTATACCCTATTGTTGCTTCGATAGTGACCTACTACCTCGGTCGCCCTCTCATCAGCCTCAATTTTGCTCAGCTCAAGAAAGAGGCTGACTACCGCTATAAGTTGATCAACGTTCGAGACAGCGCTGAATCTATCGCTTTCTATGGTCGCGAGGCGCGAGAATTTACTCGAACACGACAGCGACTCAAG
>JALRCK010000708.1 GCA_023262305.1 Deltaproteobacteria bacterium | reverse complement strand
GTCGTCATAGAACCCGCGGCCCAGCCGGGTCTGTTCACTGCCTTCCCACACCGGCTCCGCCGCGTCGCCACCGACATCCGCAACGAGGAGCTTCACGGTGCTATCCTTATTGCCTGTAGCACCGCTTCCTCGACGACGAATCGTAACGGTAATCCCAGTGACATATGCGTCCGATGGGATCGAGAATCCAAAGTTAGTGAGCTTGAGGGAGTTTGAGATCGCGTTCTGTGCGAGAGTTCCAGTGACCGCGAATGTCGCAGAGTCACTCCCCGTTGCATTCGATGGATTCGTCCACGATACGGTCGAGTCTGCTGCGTCGGTCGCTGTGCCAGCGTACTTTGTTGCCGAAGTTGTTTGCGCTGACGCACTCGATACGGCGAACGTTAGATACACTACTCCTATCATCACCAACGCGATGAGATAATGTATTGAACTTCGGTGTCGATCACCTTGGTTCAATTCCCTTACTCTCGGTGGACCTGTGGTGGTCCCGTGAACGGTAGGCATCCAAGAATGGATGTCGGCGTCCTAAATTAAAGGGTTTACCGGTTTTTTTCTGAAAGAGCGGCGCAGTCTAAAGTTTTTGGGGTCGAATGACTTGATCCATTATTTCGGATACTTACCCCCCGCTCGGCATGTCCAAAATTGAACACAAACGGCGTCTACCTTTGCATTTTGCGGGCGGAACATTTCACTAAAGTGAGTCCATGAGCGAACGTCGCAGCGGAGTCTCCTAGACGCTCAGAGGATTTTTGGGCTATCACGAGCTCACTTCGCCTTAATTGAGGGGAGCAGCTCATCAACTTTTTCGCTGCTCACAATAAACATCTGCCCTGAAGCGCGATTGAGGATCGGATATTTTGCCTCAATCAACGATCCACTCACAGCGAGTGAGATCGGATCAGCATTGTCGTAGTGGAGCGTTAGCTCAACGATCGGCTCATCAAATCTTCTGTACTCCACCTGCACTGGCGAGATACTCCCGACTATCTTGTCGAACTCAAGGTTGAGGATCTTATTCACGAATTGCATGCCCTCCGAATCGTCGAGAATCTTCTTCGCGCCCGAAACGTACGTTCCCGTGAACTCGTGCGTCGGCTCCCGCTTCTCATCTTTCTTCTTTCCCTTCGTGGGATCGAAGCTCTCCTTCTTCGGATCAACGGGGAGGGCTCTGATAGATAACTCTCTAAGCTCCATCTCCTTTGAACCTCGCCATGAAACCCGCGTTGGCATCCCATGAGGAAGAGCTCGGGGGAGGATGTGTTTGTCCAACA
>JALRCK010000707.1 GCA_023262305.1 Deltaproteobacteria bacterium | reverse complement strand
ATAAAGCAAGACGTCCCAAATACATTTTTTGCACCAGGAGCAAATCCTGGTCCTGCCCTTGCGTCCACGACCATTTACCGCCTCAAGGTTGAGGAGGAACGAGAGTCTTGGTCAACGCAACCTCTCCCAAAGCTCCTAAGCAAACGCTACTACGCAACTCTCCCTACCGAAGCCTTCTTGAATTTTTGGAGAACCAGCCCTGAATACGCCAAACTTAACAACTCAAACGGCAGGACCAGCATCCCCGGCAATAACGTCACGTTTGAGATGTTCCAAAAAGTGATGACATCTCAGGGTCAGCCACTCCAAGTATCGTTTGAGGAATCCCTGGCACAGGGGCGCTCCAAATTCTTAACTCTTCATATTCGAAAATGGATCGCTGTTCCGGCCGCTCCATCAACGGGCGGATTTGCTCCTACTCTTAATTTCGGTGTCAACGCACAGCCTTTCGAGGCGAACAATCAATACACCCTGACCCTGCCGTTTAAAGTCGTTGAGAGGTGCCAAAAATAGGGCTGGCGAACACCTTCTGCGACGGATTGTTCTGCCTCCACCGGGACTTCGGGGACTGTATGTCCCCAATCCCCAGTGTACGGCATGACAAGAAGCACTGCACACACCTTCCCGAAGACATTTGCTCGCACACCGACCTATTTCTCACGGAGGAGGCATGGCACGCACGCAACGAGGATTGAACCCTTTGATTGATATCTTACTTAATTGGCAGTCCTCGAAAAAGGCAGTGGCATCGACGCCGAGAAACATCCATAATTGGAGCTCATCCCAACTATGAGTGACCGCCCCCTCTTTTTCACAACGCTCCCTGTCGCCCAAGATTTTGGCTGGGGTATCTGTGGCAGAAATCTGCTACGGGAGCTCGGTCACCTCGGTCGCGTAAGCTTCATCTATGATCGTTACTGTGTGGAACGCTCCTCAAACGCCGCTGAGGATGCCTGGATTCGTTCTACCCTCGCCACTCCTGAAGAGCAGGCACTTTTTGCAACACCACACAAACACCCCACCCTCGTCGCTGTGACAGAATATGGAGATTTGGCTGCGTCTCCAGGAGGGGGAACGAACGCCATCGGAATCGCCTTCAATCTCAAGATATTTGAAGACACTGTGCCTCGACTCCGGGATGGGCTTGCTTACATCGCCGCGGGCTCTGAATGGAGCAAGGAGCTCTTTCTCTCTCACGGTATCCGCGCAATCGCCGCGCCTCAAGGGATCGATCATGCCCTGTTTCATGACAAGTTCGCGGACAAGACCCTTCCTGACGA
>JALRCK010000706.1 GCA_023262305.1 Deltaproteobacteria bacterium | reverse complement strand
GAGATCGCTAAGCTTAAACAGCAGGTCCGGATGTACAAGGACCGACACGACGAATTACTTGAGAAGCAACTCGAAAAAACTCGGGAGTTTTATGGGGAAGATTGCTTACGTGTCCTTAGGTACCTGTAATCGAGCAGGTACTATCATCTCGGGCGATTGAAGGTCTTCGAGCTCCTAAGGAGCCCTGATATGCAGGATTGGGGGGCTGCTGCTCCGCAGGAATTATCGAAGGATGTTGGTTAAAATCTCTGACATTTAAACTGGGAGGCTTCAGCTGAGTAAGCCATGGAGCTCGATCCTTTGGTACACCCCAATTGCGTCTTCGGTTTCACAGGGGGGTAGGGAGTTCCAGCTATTATGTTACACGACCCTTCCCAGCGATACGTTGTGGTTTTTACGTCACTTTACCAACTGTTGCGTTGACCCCCAATCCGGTGGTGGCTAAAGTCCCCGTAACACTACGGGGGCGAAATGCAAGCGATCTCACAGGGTGAATTAGAGCTCGTTCGGTTTGATACGAATGGGCTACTGCGTGAGATTCAGCGAACCCTTTTTCCGAAGATCACCTCACAGGTCACCTGCCATTACGGACATATCCCAACCCTTTCATTCGTTGAGAGGGTAGGAGAGAACCGTTACGCCATCTCGCTTCATTCAATGTTCAATCACCCCGAAACCCCTGAGTTGGTGATTCGGCATATGCTCATTCACGAGTTGCTGCACCTTGAGGTGCCTGCGCGTGCATTGAGAGAGGGGGAGGTTGATCCGAGGATCTCACGGAAGAAGGGACAGGAACCGCAAGAGCCCCTCGGTCCGATCGCGCATCCGGCGGAGTTCTGGGTGCGGGAGCGCGAGCTGAGCCCCGATCGGATTGTGGCGATGCGGTGGATCTTTGAGGCTTTTTGGGGACGGCTGGAGTACCGAGCGCGCGAGGAGCAGTTTCGGGTGCGTAAGTGGCGCAGCGAATTTGGGCGTCGGGTTGTGCGGCCGACGATAGAGCAGGTTCGGGCGGGGCTGTTGGAGCAGGCGTCAGAGTATCCTGATGGGCTGGGTGTTGGGGTGTGAGGAGTTGACCTCTCATCCTCCGGTCCCCCTACTTTCTTCGTCGGTTTGCCAGGGTGAGTAGGGTATACCAACGAGTTTGTATCCCCGCACCAGGGGGAGGGCCCAGCGGGTGAGCGGTTCAGGTGTTCAGCGGGACATTAGAGGCTAGCAGGGTGGTGAAAAATGATTTCCTGTTGCGCATTTCGATAGTTTGACTGCAACTTCGTTGGAGCCGCC
>JALRCK010000705.1 GCA_023262305.1 Deltaproteobacteria bacterium | reverse complement strand
AACATATCGACCAACAAGCATGCGATGAGAACGCGCAGTGCGTGGCATGAATTGCCAGATACCAGCGGCCCCAACACTACTGTAGGCGGTGTAGTCAAACGACGACTCTATGAATGGAAGACGGGTCAGCTCTTTGGGGAGCCCATACTCCGTGGTGAAGATCTGCTCCATGACCGGAAGATACTTCCACGCGCGCCCGATCGCCTGTGCATAGCGTTCACGAATACCAGTCTGTGTTCGAATGAGATCCTCGTCCAAGATCCGCTTGTACGAGCGTGCACCCTCTGGCAGTGTCTGCATCTTCTCAACGAAGCTCTCCTGAAAAGGCGTCGAGGGGCTCTCACCGTTAACGAGCTGCCGAATCTGCTGCTTCATCGACGCGACGGTCTCTCTCTCTACCCTGTCCTGATATCGACCAAGCTCGACATCATTCATGGTCTCAGCTTCTGCCGAGAAATCGAGAACTCCGAACACCACCTGAGGAAAATCTCGATGGTGGATCACTACCTGATTGCGTCCGTATTTGGCGAAGACATCCTTCCAGAAATCAACGCGACCCCGAAGCTTCGGAGGAACCTGAAAAGGACCAACAACGGATGCTTCTCGCATCCCAGACTGCAGAGAGTTCGACCCAAATCCAGGTGTTGCGTCAGCCGACCACGCTGGAGCCACCAGCACCGAGGAAAAGATAAGAGCAAGGGCAGAGACTCTCTTCATGACACCGAAAATAAGTAACGAGATAGATTGAGGACCTGCATCCGCTACAGGCCTGCTTTCTTTAAAGGTGACATGTCCTCGGCAGAGGCACAACCACAAGAACGATCACCATCGTTCAAAAGAATGCTACTGTGCTTGTCGGCTAATGGAGCCTGTTAATTGAGCAGAAACACCCTATTTCGAGGTGCACCGGGATGCGTCCAGATCCTGATCACTCATAGAGGTCGTCTCCTCAGCATTTATGCCAACGAACTCTTTCAGGTTCTCGGGAACTCCAGAATCTTCAAAGATAGCTTCAACCGGGCACTCGGTTTCACACGCACCGCAGTGGATGCACTCATCAGGGTTAATCATGAGCATTCCAACGTCCTCGCCCTTAGCCTCGCGGCCAAAGCGGTCGTTATATTTCTTATTTTTGATGTTGTAGAAGCAGTCGACTGGACACACCTCAACGCACGAACGATCCTTGGTGCCGAGACAATTTACAGTAACAACGTAAGCCATGATTACTAACCCGTAGCAAAAAAACTCTTATGGCGCCGATGCTACACAATTAGACCGTCATTAA
>JALRCK010000704.1 GCA_023262305.1 Deltaproteobacteria bacterium | reverse complement strand
AGCCCCCTGCTTGCTTAGCTATACGCCCTGACTCGATGCGGAGTTTCTTTCCGTGAAATTCTTTTTCAACTATGTACATGTAATTACCTCTAACGGTTCACTTTGAGCTGGTATAACGACGCCAACGGCGCTCAGCTGCACGAGTACCACGCAATCCTGGTTGAAGTTACAGCCCTCATAACTGAGGGAGCCCTAACCACATCGACAGCGTAGCATCGCCCTTAAATTAACGAGATGAGCTTACTTGCGTAAGCCAAGAGCTGAAAGAGTATTTCTGTACCGCTCCACGCTCTCCTTGCGAAGGAACTGAAGCATCTGCTTTCGCTGCGAAATGATGTTCATCATGCCACGTCGGGAGTGATGATCTTTCGGATTAGTCGAGAAATGCTTGGTCAAGATCTCAAGACGACGAGTCAAGAGAGCTACTTGGACCTCCGGGGAACCGGTGTCCTGTGAGTTAATCTGATACTTCTTAACGACATCCTGCGGCTCCATGGCAGCAAGGGAAACTGCGCCCAGCGCCATATCGGCATCGGTAAATCCGCTGAGGGGCTGCGCTTTCTCTGCAGTTGTGGAAGACTCCATGTATACTCCTATCTCCAATAATTTCAAGCGTTTAGCTAGATTTGGTACGCTTTTTCTTTTTTATACCAATTGTTTTCGGGTAGAAGGTACCAGCCACACGGGAAAAAGTCAAAGTTGAGAGAGGTCCAACTCAAGCCTTAGTCGTCCGCGTCTCCTGAGGTTGAATGATGGGAGCATATACCACGCTCAGAGCTCTCTAAAAACTCAATAACTTGTGCCGCTCGGGCATTTCCTGCTACCTGAGTTTTGGCCGCAGCCAAACGCTCCTTGAAGGTGGTACGCGCACTACCTGACCCTTTCGGCGATGTGAAAACGCTCCTGTACAGGGTTCGAATCGCCCCCAAATCCTCTCGGGTCCCACCATTCCGTTCAAGCCCGACCCGGTTTATTCCATGAATCGTTGCACGATCCCCCTGCGCCATAAAGTACGGGGGAACGTCCTGGCTCACCATGGCACCAGCTCCGATCATTGCTACATCGCCCAGTCGAACAAACTGATGAATACCGGACAGCCCGCCAACGATGACGCCATCCCCGACGATAACGTGCCCGGCAAGAGCCGCGCTGTTCGCAAAGACACACCGATTACCAACAAAGGTGTCGTGACCCACATGGGTATTCGCCATGAAGAGGTTCTGGTTGCCGATCTTAGTAACCATACCTCCCCCGCTTGTGCCGGGCTGAAGGGTTACACATTCGCGGATAATG
>JALRCK010000703.1 GCA_023262305.1 Deltaproteobacteria bacterium | reverse complement strand
CGCCCCATCCGGTAACGGCGATCAGGCGGGGCCTCGGGGAGAGCTGCTGCACACGCAGTTGTCGAGCCACCTCATATCCAGTCATTCCGGGCATACCGATATCCAGAAATATAAGCTCAGGGTGAAACTCCTTGACCGCTTTCAAGGCATCAGTTCCGTTGAAAGCTGTAAAGGTCTCTTGTCCGAGTAATTGGAGGAGGTCCTCCAAGCTCTCAGCGATATCAACCTTGTCATCAACGATCAATATTCGGTGGGATATCCTGTTTGGGGTGTGGAATTCCCCCGGGGGAGGAGCATGAGACGGCGCGGTGCTGACGTAAGGAAGGGTCACTACAAAGGTGCTCCCCCTGCCGAGTCCCGGGCTTGTCGCCTCTACGGTCCCGTTGTGCATCTCAGTCAACCGTCTCGCCAGCGTGAGTCCAATGCCAAGCCCCCCTTGAGAACGCCCCAATAAGGGATCAACTTGAGAAAACATATCAAAGATTTTTGTCAACGCGTCAGGCGAAAGCCCGATACCTGTGTCCTGTATCTCGATCCGAACGGATCCATCCGCACACTGAGCTCTCAGAGCGATAGCCCCTCCATCAGGGGTATATTTCGCTGCGTTAGTGAGGAGGTTGCCTATCACCTGCGCGATTCGGGTGGGATCCGCATCGAGCGTTACAGTCTGCTGAGGTAGCGTGGTTGTTAACTTATGGTGACAAGCCTCGATCAACGGCTTACTCGCCTCAATCGCGTTATCTACTACGGTATTGAGCGAAACGTGCTCTTTGCGTAGGTTCAGCCTCCCCCGGGAGATTCGCGCGATATCAAGGAGATCGTCTATGAGGTGGACCATGTGACGTACCTGTCTCTCCATCATCTCAAGGGTGCGTAGGCTATCTTCCTTTGAGGTGGAAAGGCGAAGGACCTGCAAGCCGGTTCGAATGGGAGCAAGAGGATTTCTCAGCTCGTGCGCTAAGGTGGCCAAGAAGTCGTTTTTTAAAGTAGCTTCGTCACGAAGCATATCCACAAGGCTCTGCCGCTCATTGAGAAGATCCCGCACCTGATATTGATTTCGACGGGCAAGGAGCGCAGACCGTGTCAAACTCATGAGTACCCCCTTTCGAATAGGTCGCTCAATAAGAGTTACGCCTAAAGGAAGATTTTCAGGGAGGAGGTCTTCGGACCTCGGCTCGTTGGTAATTATAATTGCGGGGATACTCGACCATGTAGGTTGTTCATGGAGAATTGAAAGAAATCGGGAATTGTCGTCCCAAATCTCTGGTGCCTCGGTCATTATAATCGCGGCCGC
>JALRCK010000702.1 GCA_023262305.1 Deltaproteobacteria bacterium | reverse complement strand
CTGAGCACATGAAGTCGATTCCGCTTGGTCGATACGGTCAGGGTGAAGAGGTCGCGAAGCTCGTTTCGTTCCTTGCTTCAGATGCTGCTGCTTATATTACGGGACAGACCATCGGAATTAACGGTGGAATGTACATGTAAATCGGGGTTGGCAGGCGGGCAATTTCGAAAGCGCGCCTTCAATTAGGAGCCAGTTAGTGTCGCATAACTCTTAAACGGATAATCCGACCACTTAAAGAACTTCAGAGGAGCGGTCAATCGCGCTGAGGTGATGATACCTACAAAGTGGGTGGCAAGGTCGGACAGGATTGCGCGTGCCTCATCGTGATTCTGAACACGCACGAGCATCTCTGCTGACTGAGAGCCGAAGAGTATGCTCATCCAAGCGACCTTTGGATGGAGTCTGCAGAATTTTTTGAGGGCGAGCCTCTCTTCCTCTTTTAACGCTTTGGAGGATACCTGAATGAGGAGTGGAAGATCATTGAAGACCTTTACGTCTACGACGTAGTAGTGACCCTGAATAACTCCTGACCTCTCAAGGTTCCCAACACGGTAGGTGAGGGTTGAGGTTGGCATTGATAACTCTCGCGCCACCTGGTTCCAGTTGAGATACTTAGAATTGCACAGTACGGAGAGGATCTCATGGTCTCTTTTTTCCAGGCGAACTGCCTTTGAGTTTGGGGGAAGAGGGGCATACCCCAACAGTGGTTGAGTCTTTGGGGTAAGACTCGGGACAGGGATACCCGAATATTCCTGCTCCAGGATCGTGATGGACTCATGGATGTGAAAAGGGTGCGAGAATTTTTTCGTCAGAGACTCAAAGAGGGCTTGAAGGTGATACGAATCCCGGGTGTACGTTCTCAGTTCGAGCTGACACGGACCCCCGTGCTCGATAACAGCAACTGATTCCTCGGCAGTCGCCAGTATGTCGCGAAACTTTGTGTAGTGTTTTTGTGACTCCAAGGGGAGCGAGAGGAGGGTGCTCTGGTGGGTAAGACCAAGGGCATATGGATTCACGAACGCAGATCGCTGGATGAACACGCCGCTGTCGAGAAACATTCGGATGGAACGTCGGACGATGTGCTCTCGCACGCCGAGGAGGCGAGCGATCTCAGACTCGGATGCGGTCGCCTGCATGACGACGGCGAGTAATATCTTTCTCTGAGTATCCGATAGGACCATAGACGGACCTTTACATATTTTTTGGGGCTACTGCCACCCCTAACCTCGGCACGAGTCTACGCTTCAGATGCCCCAGCGCACGCTCAGGAGGGTTTCTTTTCCCTTAGGATCGCAT
>JALRCK010000701.1:1051-1297 GCA_023262305.1 Deltaproteobacteria bacterium | reverse complement strand
GATGGAGAACTCAGTGCTGGAGAAGCAGAAGAAACTCTTTGCCCTCCATGGTATCGAGCTTCGGTTTGAAGAGGACGCCCTTGAGGCGGTGCTCGACATGACCAACGCAGCGCGCACGGGCGCTCGAGGGTTGCGAGCGGCTCTCCAGAGCTCGTTGCAAACAGTGGGATGGCGCATATCAGCGTTAGCCAAGAGTAACGTTCGGGAAGTGGTTATCACCCGTGGGACAGTTCTGCATCAGGAGGA
>JALRCK010000701.1:0-1041 GCA_023262305.1 Deltaproteobacteria bacterium | reverse complement strand
GGTGCCGCCATCGCCGATCGAGAGCATCCGGACAAATGCATTTGCCAAAATGGCTGCCTAGCGATTGTTATTAAAAGGAGCGTGTATGAACGAGCAGCAGAAGAGTGAGCGAGAGACGATCGAGCATTTAATGAATAAAGGTTTAGAGCATCTCAGGCGCGACGAATGTAGACAGGCTTTCGCCTATTTCAGGATGACGATCGCTGTAGCTCCCACGTTCGATGTGCCCTACATTTTTGCGAGCCGGGCTCTGGGTAGTCTCGGGGATGAGCAGGGCGCAATCGAGGTCCTGAAAGAGGGGTTGAGTCGAAAGGAGACCTTTGACCTCCGTGACGTTTTGGCAACTGTCTACGCAGCGTGTGAACAGGACGATAAGGCGGTAGTGGAGTTCCAGCGTGCTCTTGAACTCAACCCGGAGTCGTTCCTTACGGCAACGAGCCTGGGGGCTGCATACATGCGTCTTCGCAAGATGGATGAAGCCCGTGCCTCACTGAACCGTGCTCTGGAGATCAGGGAGGAGTTTTCCGGTGCACTAGCTCAGCTCGCGGTCATAGCAAAGATGAATCGTGATTACGACACGGCGATGCAGTACTTCCAGCGCGCTATCGTATCAGCCCAGAAGGATAATAAGCCGGAGTTGGTGGCCCACTTGGAGTCCCTGATGGAGCAGACTCGCCAGGCGCACCGGGGGTAGGTTTAGTCCTTCGCTCTATTCTCCACCTATCCAAGTGTCGCTCGACAGTGGCATTCAAGTTAATGAGCGCGGAGGACGCGGATGGCGCAGCCTTGATTTATCTTTCGTGTGGCCTCGGCGTCTTCCGCGTTTTTAAATAAAATATCTCGACTCAAAATAACGCACGTGGTCGCCCTCCGAAGCATCGCCAACATCCGTTGGAGATTCGAGACGTGCCTTTCTCTCCTAGTTCCCTGTGTGTGGTAGCACTGACCGATACCACGGAAATCCGAGGTATCCTGGGCTGATCTCGCAGTCTATCATCTCTCCCGTGTTCACCTGGGAGTAGAGATCCGCCGTTACCGTAA
>JALRCK010000700.1 GCA_023262305.1 Deltaproteobacteria bacterium | reverse complement strand
GCCGTTTGTGTTCATATTCCCCGTGCTCGCTGCAATGGCTGCAACCTACCAGCTGAGCGCCTGGTTCGTTCCCGTCACGATTGCGATCTTCATCCCCTTCTTCCTTATTCCAGCCTCGTTGGGAACCTTAGGAGCAACGCTCTTTATGTCCTCGATAAGCCAAAGGTGGGCAAAACTACTGGTGCGCGCGACGATCGTGCTGGCTATCTGCGGACTCCTGTACATCACGCACAACCTGGTGGAAGCTGTCACCTCGAAGGCTCATAATGGGCAACTACTTCGATTGGTCTCGTCGATCTCGCTCGCTCAATCCCCCTGGCTTCCCTCGGCGTGGGTATCTATGATCATCTCGGAGCTGCTCGTTCCGACCGGACGCAGTATCGCGCTCCGAGTCACTCTGCTCTACTCAACCGCAGTGGCGATTACGGGCATAGCTCATATAGCTCTTCATCTGCTCCATGCGCGCGGATTCGCGCGTGCCCTCTCTCGTCGGGCGATCATCAAGCACCGTGAGGGATGGAGCCTCTCCCATGACTCGCAATCTCTTCCAACTCCTCTTGCGCTCATTCAGAAGGACTTTCGGGTCCTCACACGTGATATCGCACAGAGCACCCAGATACTCTTTCTTGGCGGCTTGTGCCTTCTCTACATGAGCAATCTGCGAACTTTCGTGGCAATTGACGCCTTCGCCCAGGACTCCGCGGTGAATTGGCAACGGGTGTTCTTTATCATTCACACCGGTATCACCGCGTTCTTTACCTCGGCAGTATGCACGCGACTTGTGTTCGCATCCCTCTCCTTGGAGGGAAAAAGCTACTGGCTCCTGCAGACCGCTCCGATACTCTTTCCTGATATCTTACGAGCTAAATTTATCGGCTGGTTCATCCCAGTCTCCATCATTTCATCGCTCCTCTTCGCCCTGGGTACCCATGTCTTGATTGGTAAATGGGAGATGACCGTGCTGTATGGGGTTTTGAGCTTATTCGTCACCTACGGAATCGTTGGGATGGGGATCGGCTTTGGGGCCTACTTTGCCGATTTTTCGTGGGAGCACCCATCTCAATTAGCTTTAAGCCTCGGCAGCTTCGTGTATATGCTCTCCAGCTCTCTGCTCGTGCTGCTCAACATGTTTCCGATGGGAGTACTACTCCAGCTTATTCTTGCTCCCTACCATTCAACGGGCAACGTCGCGCTCATCATAGCCGTGACCCTTGCGATTGCGTCACTCAATCTAGGCGCTGCAAGGTTCGCAATGCGACTCGGACTCCGGTCGCCTGCTGTGTTCGAATAAAAGGGAA
>JALRCK010000006.1:9220-20270 GCA_023262305.1 Deltaproteobacteria bacterium | reverse complement strand
GCAACCTGGCGTAGGTCCACCGCAGTCGCGATGCCCCCACTCGCGATAAACGAGATGGCGGGGTAGTCCCGACACAGCGCCTGATAGAGATCCACAGCGGCTCCCTGCAACGTGCCGTCCTTACTAATATCCGTAGACATAACGCGCTTGAGCCCACTCCCCGCAAATCGTTCCAGCACTGAACCAATTGTAAGGGAGCTTCCCTCTTGCCACCCCTTTATTCGAACCTCGCCGTGTAAGACATCTAGCCCCACGATCACTGCCTCAGATCCGAATCGCTCAATCCAGGAAACAACATCATCTGGGGCAAGAACTGCTGCCGAACCGATCACAACCTGTTGGGCGCCACTTTCCAGCGCCTGTTCGATGTCGGTCGCTGTGCGCAATCCTCCGCTAAAATCTATTGCCAACGGAGTAGCTGCCTTAATCGCTCTAACGATCTCGAGGTGACGCGGGGAACCAGCACGAGCTCCATCCAGGTCAACGACATGCAGTCGAGAGAACCCCGCTTGCGCGAATCCTTGCGCTACAACAACGGGATCTTCGCCAACTACCTCCTTTTCATCAAAGCTGCCCTGT
This sequence comes from Deltaproteobacteria bacterium, assembly GCA_023262305.1. Taxonomy (GTDB): domain Bacteria; phylum Bdellovibrionota_C; class UBA2361; order UBA2361; family OMII01; genus OMII01. Next base: position 19,691 of record JALRCK010000006.1, on the reverse strand, counting down.
CGTAAGCGAACACACTTACCCTGAATCAGGTCGATCGCAGGAACGATCTTGCAACGTTTCATATTTTCCACTCCATAAAATTCTTCAATATCCGCTCACCTGCCTCGGCACTTTTTTCTGGGTGAAACTGCACACCCACGAAATTGCGCTGGGCAACTGCAGCAGAGAAATCCTCCCCGTACTCACAGCGAGCAACGGTCTCCTCGCAAACATCAACCCGATAGCTATGCACAAAGTAGAGGAAGGCTCCCTCCCCGATGCCTGAGAAGATGGGGTGGTCAAGGCGTGTCACAGGGCTCCACCCCATGTGAGGCACTTTCTCTGGCACGGTAAAACGCTTGACCCGCCCAGAGATAACGCCAAGACACTCCGCACTCCCCTCCTCTGAGCTTTCACACAGAAGCTGCATGCCGAGACAGACGCCCAGAACCGGCTGTGTCAGGTCGCGCACCACTTGATCCAAACCCGACGAACGCAGGTGCTCCATCGCGCTCCGTGCCTCACCCACACCCGGAAAGATCACCCGATCGGCTGAAGCCAGCTCTTTGGCATCATCAGTGATCAAATAGGCTACCCCGATACGCTCCAGGGCATGTCCGACCGAGCGCACGTTCCCAGCGTTGTATCTGACGATCGCAACGCTCATAACACCCCTTTTGTGCTGGGTATGCCCTGGTCTCTAACTCGGGCCACCGCACTGCGCAACGCGCGACCTACGCACTTAAAGATCGCTTCCGCTTTGTGGTGTTCGTTTTCTCCCTCAACCGAGATGTGCAGTGCGCACCTCAACGACTCTGAGAGTGACTTAAAGAAGTGCTTAAACATCTCTGTTGGGACATCCCCTATCATTTCGCGGTGAAAGGTCGCGTTCCAAACAAAGTCGGATCGGCCGGATATGTCGATAGCAACCTGTGCGAGCGCCTCGTCCATCGGAAGCACGAAACCAAATCGTCCGATACTTGAGCGATCTTTAAGAGCGCGGCTGATCGTCTCACCGAGAACGATCCCAACGTCCTCAATCAAGTGGTGCTCATCCACATAGAGGTCTCCGGTGGCGCTGATCGTGAGATTGAATCCCGCGTGAGCGCCCAGAAGATTAAGCATGTGATCAAAGAACCCAAGACCCGTTGCAATCGTGCATGTACCGGTTCCGTACAATCCGAGCTTGCACTCGATAGAGGTCTCCTTTGTGGTGCGAGCGTACTCAGCGTAGCGCGTCTGGGCGTATACAAACGCCTCAATCTCTTTCCACGATGTGGTGGTGAGAACTGCGCCAGGGTTCGCGTCCGGGGCGATAAGGATAGCCTTACATCCAAGATTCTTTGCCAACTGGACATCTGTTTCCCGGTCACCAATCACAAACGATCTCTCAAGGTCATACTCCTCCGTCATGTAGCGGGTCAGCATGCCAGTGCCCGGCTTTCGGGTTGGTTGGTTCTCTTCGGGAAAGGACCGATCGATTAAGATATCTGAGAAGACCACCCCCTCATTCCTCAAGGTCGTAAGCATCGCGTTCTGCGCGGGCCAAAAGTCTGCTTCCGGGAATGACGCCGTTCCGAGACCATCCTGGTTCGAGACAATCACCAACTCGAACTCCTTGCGCTGTGCAATAGAGGCGAGCGACGATATGGCATACGGGATGAACTCGAGCTTATCGAGTGAATCTATCTGCTTTGTTACCGGCGGCTCAACGATGATCGTGCCGTCGCGATCGATAAAGAGTACCCTTTTCTTCATAGAACCTCCCGTAGTCCCTCAAGTACCGCGTTGTTCTCTGCAGGCGTGCCTATCGTAATTCGCAAACATCCATCACACCCTCTCTCTTTCGACCGGTCACGTACAATGACGCCTTTGCCTTGAAGGTACTCAAACGCTCGCCAAGCCTGAGTGACCTTCACAAGCACAAAATTAGTCTCGGATGGGAACACCTCAACTACCCCGCTCAACCGGCGCAATTCACTGACGACTCGTGCGCGCTCAGAAAGGATCTCCCGTACCTCTGATTCCATCCGGACAGGCTCTGCCAACCGTTCGAGTGCGTATCGCTGCGTCAGCTCGCTCACATTATACGGAAGCTTCAATGTATTCATCGAGTCAATAACGACCTTCGCGCCGAAAGCCATTCCCAGACGAATGCCCGCCATTCCCCACGCCTTTGAGAAGGTTTGGAGCACTACGAGTCGATCATACTCTCCGAGGAGGGTGAGAGCACTCGGAGCTTGGGCAAAGTCGATGTAGGCCTCATCGACAACTACGATCCCCGCGAAGGCATCCATCACACTCTTTATCTCACCAAGCGTGTACTGCGTTCCGGTCGGATTGTTGGGAGAACAGAGAAATAGCAGTCGACTTCCCTTTTCACTCGCGCCACGAATTGCTTCGATGTCGAGCGAGAAGTCAGGCCGTAGGGGCGCATCCCCAACGGAGACTCCGTTGTTTGCCGCGGCCACCTTATACATGCCGTATGTTGGCGAAGTTATCGTTACGCCTCCTTGAGGGGTGTCAACAACTCGCACGAGGAGATCGATCGCCTCATCACTCCCATTTCCGAGAAAGATGTTCTCTACCGCAACTCCCTTGCGCTCCGATATCAGGGCCTTGAGTTGTCGCTGGTGAGGATCCGGGTAGCGGTTGACCGGTGTTTGATACGGATTCTCATTTGCATCGAGATATACGGACGCAACACCAGTAAACTCATCCCGCGCCGTTGAATACGGCACAAGCGCTTGGATGTATGCCTTGATGAATTGATTAACCACGGGTCACCTCCTCTCGAATAAGCACCGCTCGAGCGTGAGCCTCAAGCCCTTCTGCGCGCGCCATGCATGCCACAGCCGGTGCCAACCTCGCGAGCCCAGCTTCGGTTACCTTTTGAAACGTTATCTTTCGCACAAACGTATCCACGGAAACGCCCGAAAACGCTCGTGCACCTCGGTTCGTTGGCAAGACGTGATTTGTGCCTGAAGCGTAATCTCCAAGAGCCTCAGCTGCCATGTACCCGAGGAATACTGACCCAGCATTCACAACCATCTCCACATAGCGGTCAGGATCCTGCACCGAGAGGATCAAGTGCTCAGGCGCATAGACATTCGAGAACTGCAGAGCCTCTTCAAGGGAAGGGAGAACAACTCCGAAGCTTCCCTCAAGAGACTGAACCGCTATCGACCCTCGCGGAAGAAGCCCGACCTGGCGCCCAACTTCGACTTGAATCTTAGCAAGGAGCTCCGGTGATGTGGTGACAACCACCACTTGGCTGTCTGCACCGTGCTCGGCCTGCGCCAAGAGATCCGCGGCGACAAATCGAGGATCCGCACCCTCATCAGCCACAACGAGTACCTCCGACGGACCGGCTGGCATGTCGATCGCGATACCTTGGGATGCCACTTGAAGCTTCGCCTCTGTAACGAACCCGTTACCTGGGCCACAGATCTTATCTACCGCCCGTATCGTCGACGTACCATAAGCCATGGCTCCTATCGCCTGAGCGCCTCCAACGAGGTAGATCTCCTCGATTCCGAGTAGTTCCGCGACACAGGCGATCACGGGGTTTAACCTCCCCTCCGTACCGCCGGGAGTGCATAGCGCGATCTCTTTGACACCCGCTACTAGAGCCGGCGCGGCCAACATAATCAGGGTCGAAAAGAGTGGCGCGGTCCCCCCAGGTATGTAGATCCCGACTCGATTGATCGGAACTGACCTTCGAAAGCAGGTGACACCCGGTACGGTTTCGACACCGCGCTCGTCGAGCTTTTGGGATTTGTGAAACTCGGTGACGTTTGCGATCGCCTCTCGCGCAGCCTGTAGAAGCTCGGGAGTAACCTGCTGCGCCAGCGCGTCACGCGATTGCCGAGACACCCGTAACGATTCGGGTACAGCTCCATCGAATCGAAGCGAGAACTCCCGAAGAGCTTCATCGCCCCGAGTTCGGACTGCTCTCAGTATCTCTGCGACCTTTGAACTTACATCTGGGGCATCAGACCTAGGTCGCACGCACAGATCCTCCCAGTCACTCCTTTTTGGATTCACGTACGTTTTCATTCGATCACCTTTTCAATCGGCAACACCAAGATACCTTGCGCGCCAGCAGCCTTGAGCTTTTCCACTATTTCCCAGAACTCATCCTCCGCAACCACCGTGTGCAACGAGCTCCAGCCAGGCAGATTGAGTGGCAAGACACTTGGGCTCTTCATCCCGGGAAGAAGCTTCACAATCTCTGGAATCGCCTCCGTGGGCGTGTTGAGGGTGATATATTTCGTGTTGCGCGCCCTCAATACCGCGTTAATCCGAAAGAGAAATTTCTGTAAGATCTCCTCTTTGTTGGGCGAAAGAGTGGGGCTGGCAACGAGAACGGCTTGGGACTGCAGAACGGGCTCAACCTCAACGAGTCCATTACTAATGAGCGTACTTCCGGAGCTGACGAGATCGCACACTGCGTCGCCAAGCCCAATAGATGGCGCGATCTCAACGGAGCCGCTTATCTCAGTGATTTCGGCGGTAACCTTCTTGGACGCGAGGTAGTTCCTGAGAATATTCGGGTACGAAGTGGCGATTCGAAGTCCTTCGAGGGAGTTAACGCCTGAGTATGCGACCCCTTTCGGCACCGCAATCGAAAGGCGGCACCTTCCGAAGCCGAGCTCCCGCACGACTCGGGCTTCGACCTCTTGCTCTTTGACGATGTTCAGGCCAACGATCGCAGCGTCAACGACGCCATCAGCCACATACTCTGGGATGTCATCATCCCTGAGGAAGAAGAGCTCAATAGGAAAATTGTAAGCGGCAGAACGAAGCTGCGCGCCGACCTGCTCAACTTCAATTCCGCTCTCCGCGATGAGTTTGCGTGAGGACTCTGTGAGTCGGCCTGATTTCTGGATAGCGATGCGTAGTACAGACATAGAACTCCCCGTAACGGGTAAAACAAAATAGTTGACGATGTGAAGGGAACGAGGGATTTATCAGCGCGCTAGGCGCCGTGATGGTGGGAATGAGCGTGAGACGATCGAACAAATCTCATACAGATAGGATTCCCACAGAAGGCTACCCAAATCAAGGGCTAGATTCAGATAGGAACGGAGCCATCCTCACCACTGCAGTAGCAACCGGAACGAACCCGCTTCTGTGAGCGTTAACCAGTAGATCCATACCGGCGCAACCCCCTGTTTTAACTGCATAGCACCCTCATCCATGATTTCCATTTTCCACAATGTCACAGATGTTCCCCACCTTTGCATATCCCTCAAGGAATTTGATTAGTCCGTTCAGTATGGAAGAATGGCTAGAGGAGTGCATTGCCTCCCTCTATAGAGTAAAGGAATTGAGTTTATGGCAACACCAGCACCAGCACCGACACCAGCACCGTCAGCAGCAGCTCTCACAGCGCCTTCGGTAACGGCGACTGCCGTCGACATGACTCCGGAGAAGGGATTCTTCAAAGCGATGTGGTCGAAGGTCGTTGATGTCTACACAAGCACATTCAAGGCAGGTGAGCGCCTCGACCGGATGAACAAGATGCCGAGTCATCAGCAGGAGATCGTTGATGCGGTGACAAACTGGCGGCAATTCTCTGATAAGGTGGATCCGGCTATCCAGGCTCACGTTAAAGCTTTAGGAAACTCGATTGGCGACCTGATTGAAAAGTCAGGCGACCAATTTGCCAATGCAATGAAGAAGCTCAATTCGGCGTGTGAGGAGATTACCGGCTTCAAAGTTGCCGACTTAACACCGACCCATCGGCGAGAACTCTCAACCGAACAGCGCGCTAAGCTCGCCAGAGCATATGCCGATATGAAGGCAGAGCTGGGCTCAAGTAAGACGCCATACATCGAAGCAGCAAACTCCGTAAAAGAGATCGGCACAGTCGTTAGCGACCTTATCGGCTTTGACACGATCCAACGAGACGCACTGAAGGTTTACGATAAAGAGGCCTACGACAAGCATGTGCATAGTGGCGCACCGAATCCGCCGACACAGAAGTCAACGTTCGGGTCCACTGACCTCCTTGATCCAAATTTACAAGCGGTGGCGCCTGATATCGACCAAAAAATGGAAGCCATCTACTCAACAGCCCGCAACAACGCCTTTGAGGCCCTCGCACAATCAGAGGGTGTTACGACAGGGTCCCCCGATAAGCTCAAAGAGGCAATCGGCGCGGCAAAGACAGCTCTTGAGGGTGCCGGTACTTTTGTTAGTGATGTGGTGAAGCAAGCCACCGCCATGTCCGAGCAGTTCAAAAAGAACGAGGATACTCGGAAGGATGTCTTCTCGACCGCTCAAACAACGGACGGCAACAAGATTGAGGTTAAGGTATACGAATCGACCTTCAATGCCCTGAGAGCCTGGTTCACAACCCATTCACTTGCGGCTGAGAATCAGGTACGAGGAACCTTTGAAGCGGCTCAATCGCAGGATGAAATCAAGGCCTGGGTGGATGCCTCGGCGAACTTTACTGCCACATCTGAGCAATATCACCAGACGCTCCAAAACGTTGCTCGCGCAGTGGCACCGCTCACTCCACTGCTCAAGCAGAGCGAAACCGCACCTAAGCTCTTCCAGGAGACAGTCGACTATGCATGCCTAAGAATCGAGGAGCTGGCGGTTCACTTTGTGACGACGCTTGGTCACGACGAGGCCAAGGAGAAGTTGGAGGAGATCACCAAGATCTCCTCGAAGATCGGTGTGAAAGCCGCCGAAGACCTCGCGTCTGGTGGTGGCATGTCTCAGGAGAACAGCGACCTCATCAAGATTGCTATCGATCAGGCCCTCGCGGATCTTAAGAAATCAACGACGAAGAGTTGGATATAAAGAGATTTAAGTAGGAGTTAGCTTTATGAAAAACGAAGATACCTCTCTCGATTTCATCGATGAACTTATCGCAGAAGAACAAGGTCACAACGCTGTCATGGAGCTCGCAAAGAGCCTTAAGGCAGAGGGTCGTATCGCTATGCGCTTAAGCGCTGAGCAGAAACTCTTCAACGATGATGTGAACGAAGGCACCCTCTCTTCACTTCGGCGCGCACAAGAGCGTGCTGAAGCCTTGATCGAGAAGCTCGTTCGCCTCGGGTCGAAGCTCCATTAATTATTCGAATCAGCAAGGGAGCTGCGCAGCTCGGCAAGAGTTACCAACGTAGGCTTGGTGCTCCTGTTGTTCCGATTGATTCCTACCGAAGCGATCTTACGAGCCGAGTCCATCGACGCTTGGATGACCCGAAGTAGGATATCTCTCGACCGGCGCTTCCAATCGGCTATGCTCTCAAGACCTTCAAAACGATTCATCAGCTCTTGTGCTACGTCTGGAGACGCCTTGCCCATCAATAGAATCGAGATATCTCTCACATCGGCGTACCTCTTACGCTCCATCAAGAGAAGCAACGAGCTCTCAGCTATCTCAAGATCATCAAGAAGCAACCTCAGTTCATCCCAACCTGACGCGTGGAATGTATTAAAGTAGGCGTTTGAATACACATTCAACGCTTCATATTTATGCCGAAAGCAATTAACGGCCTCCCGGAATTCCTCATGCGCCCTCTCAGCCTCTCGCTGAAGCCCCCATCCTGCGCCTCCACCGCCTCGTGAAACGAGGAGGACAACCCCCACAAGACAGATTGCAATCGCACCACCGGCGAGGCTAATCCAAAATGCGGCGGGCAGCCACGATGCAATCTCATAGATCCCCATGTTTCTGTAATCGGAGAATCCAGACAAAAACTGGAGAATCCGAGTACATGCGGGACAGACCCTTGATTTTATTAGAAGGAATTCCTATTGCTCAGGGGTAAAATCGGCCCGCTTAATACCGAACTGTCGCCCGCAGCGCGGGCACGTAATCTGAAGCTCCTCATCCTCGCCGTAGAGCTCCTCAAGAGAAGCCTGTGATAGCGAGCGAAAAAATGGGATGAGCTTGTCAGGAGAACAATCACATGAGAATGCAAATTCACACGTTCGGAGCGGAGACCTTGTCACTGCATCACTGGTAGCAGCCTCCTCCACATCCACCGCGCGGATCCACTCCTCGTCATATTCAGGCAGTCCAACAAGACCCAAGGCTGTATCGCTGGAGTCTGAGAGCTTGAGACGTAGGGGGTGTTGCTCACTCTGGTTGTAGAACTGCTCTACCATTTTTGGAATGTCAGATGAGTCACACCGTACCATGCTGGTAAATGCTTGGCCGCGACTGGTGAATTGTGCGTGAATGGAATTCACGTCTGTGTGCCGGATATGGTCAGTCAGGATATGTCCAACGATATATCCCTTAGCAACACCCGTCTCATCGATCTCTCCCGTATTACCGGTAACAAAGAGAGAGTACGGAACATCCGCAACGATGTGGACCGTCCAAGCATGGGTCTCTCTGCCGGTGCGAGCAGAGAGGTGGATTGCAAAGCACGCGATCAACTCTTTGAGCTTCTCATCATGCTCAGGACGGGTGTTCGGGGCGACTTCCTTCCGGTGGAGGTAGTAGTCTATCAAGTAGTCCGACATATCGACGCGAACGAGCAGACCCTCACGTTTAGGAATGTACTCAGAGATAGCAACGAGTCCGGATGGCATGTGCGATTAGCTTTTGCTAGGCTTCACCCCTAGTGTACCCGATCACGCCCGGTCCGGACAAACTGGATCGCCTATCACCGTTGGTGTTTGACGTGTGACCACAAAGTAACGGTATCAGCAGGGGTCCAATCTCGCTTCCATGGAAAGAGAGTACAAACTCATTTATCGAGACGAATCAGGGACTAAAGGAAGTCTTTCACTCCCTCCGTTCCTGATTGAGAACCGCAAAGAGTTGTGGAAGGCAGCTTTTCGGGACGCCACCGCCCGTCTTCACAGCGAACTTGACGGCACCCCTCTTGCTGAACGAGAGCCGCAGGCTCAAGAGCTTGCAGCGAAACATTTACGGTATTTCAACGACTACATCGATGCCCATACGATATCGCGATCTGTGGTCGAGAATACGGAGCTTGCGTGGGCGTCTACGCTTGACGAAACCATGCTACGACAGGTGGGTCGCGGAGATACTGAAGTTGGAGTGCATGAGCTCATTATCGCGATCTGCCTCGTTGCAGACGATGAAATGGAGCCTCTCATCCAGGCATATCGAAGGCTCAATCCTTAGAGAGACCCGGCAACTGTCCCTTCAACGCTGAAACCGTCTCAGGTCCATACCGAGGTTGTGGGGTCCGAATCCCAGAGGGAGAAGTTCGCGTATCGTTGCGACCACGATGCTTTTCATGTCTGAGGAGGACATAATGACCTCTATGTTTCTATTCGAAAGCTGCGCTGACTCCATCAGCATCTGCCGACACACACCACAAGGTGAGACGATACTTTTCGACGGAGAGCGTGCCCCTCTGCCAATAACCGCTATGCGTGAAAAGGTCTTGCAGCCCATAGCTGACGCGCGCACGATCGCGGAACGCTCAGCGCATACGACTACCGAGTAACTCGCATTCTCGAAATTAGATCCCGATATAATCTCGCCACTCGAAGCCCGTAGTGCCGCCCCGACAAAAAACTTGGAGTATGGATTATAGGCACCCTCCATCGCGGCACGCGCAGCCTCCAATAGCTCCTGACTCTGACGGCTTAATTTCGCAAAAGATGTTCTCTTCATAGTCTCTCACTGATACCGACATCAGGAGGATCCTGCAAGACTGCCTTGCAGCCGCACACCTATCTCTACAGCTTTTCAATCCCCTTCAGCACTTCAGCTGCACGAACAGTGATCTTCTTCACGTCCCCTTCCTTCATCTTATCAAGCAGCCGGTATCCCATTCCGATGCGGGGATTCCTCTCCAGGAGCTTGCGATTGCGAATGAGAAAATCCCAGTAGAGCGTGTTAAATGGACATCCACGTTCGCCGAACTTCTCTTTGAAGTTATAGAAACATCCCGAGCAATAATTTGACATTTTATTGATATAGGCTGCGCTCGATGTGTAGGGCTTGGTTCCCACGATACCACCGTCAGCGAACTGACTCATGCCCCGCGTATTGGGAAGCTGAACCCAGTCTAGGGCATCGGCGTATATGCCAAGATACCATGCATCGACCTCGTTGGGGTCTATCCCACACAAAATAGAGAAGTTACCCGTCACCATGAGACGCTGAATGTGATGAGCGTACGCGTCATCGAGGGACTGCTGAACTGCATGTTTCACGCAGCTCATCTTGGTATCCCCATCCCAGAAGTAGTGCGGAAGCGGTCTCTTTGCACCGAAGAAATTGAGAGTTTTGTACTTTGGCATGTGTGTCCAGTACACACCCCGCATGAACTCCCGCCAACCTGCTATCTGGCGAACGAATCCCTCGATCTGCTCGATAGAGACCTTTCCTTTACTCTTCGACCACGCGCGAATGGCTGCCTGCACAACCTCGAGGGGTGAGAGGAGCTTCACATTCATGGAGAATGAGAGTTTTGAATGAAACAGAAACCGGTGCTCCGTGTGCATCGCGTCCTGGTAAGAGCCAAATTCTGGCAGG
>JALRCK010000006.1:3372-9210 GCA_023262305.1 Deltaproteobacteria bacterium | reverse complement strand
ACGCAAAAATACTCGAGGAGCTTGAGCGACTCAGCCCGCGTCACCGGCCAGGTAAAGCGTTTCGCATCAATAGTGCCGATGGTATCGATCTTCATTCGCGTGAGGAGATCGACTATCTCGGTAACATCGTGACTAAACTCGAGCGGCGGGGGTGGCGTAAGGCTTGTGGGGAGCTTCTTGCGGTTCTCTGAGTCAAAGTTCCATCTACCCCCAATCGGCTCGCCCTCCTCCATGAGGAGATCATACTTTCGCCGCACCTCGCGATAGAAGAGCTCCATGACGTATCGTTTGTGCCCTTTGAAGATCTGCTGAAACAATTCCGGGCTCGTAAGAAAGTGCTCTGAGTCAACTTCGGTTGAGGGGATGGATAGTGTCTTACGAAGCTCCTCAAAACTCTCAGCCACTCGATACTCATCGGGTCTTTGATACTCAAAGGCAGAGTAGTCTCCCGAAGAGATGAGCTGCTTGATGTTTTCGGCAAAGGACTGCTTGTTTGAAGGATCATCAAGAGCGATGTATCGAACCGAAAATCCCCGCGAGGAGAGCTCCTTCGCGAACGCTCGCATTGACAAAAAGAATCCTACAACCTTCTGGATATGATGACGAACGTACGTTGCCTCCTCCTTTACCTCCATCAACACATACTCTGCGACCGTAGGATCCTGCGAGAACCAGGAATGGTTGCTATTGAGTTGGTCGCCAAGGATACTTCTCAGAATTCTCTTCTTCATTCCTTACTTCCCGACTTTCGTTGACGTTGGCACCGTTCACTACAATACACGACTCGATCCCAGGTAAGGCGCCACCGCTTTCGCCACGAAAACGGGCGGGAGCATACCGGACACACCTTGGTGGGGAGTTTACTTTTGAATCCCTTGGAGTTCGGCATGGATGCGACCCTAGCGTGGGCTCGTCCCCCTTACTAGGAGTCTGAGAAAAGCACCGTCTTGACGTAGTACCCCACCTCTCCGGCCAAAAGGAGGGTATAGGCTTTCCCAGGTTTGAGCTCCACGGGACCGGTCTGAACCGGGTAGCCATCCGCACTTCGCACTACAACAACATTCACGCTGCCTGCGGCAGTGGGGATGTACGTTGTGTTTTCACCAAAGGCCACAACCTCACTCGCAGCACCTCCAACGGTGACCGTTACATCAGCAGCCCGAGTGACCCCGTTCACCACTCGCAACACGGCACCGTCTATCGTTGCAGGTATCTCGTCTTTGATGAGTCGCGTTCGTAGACCGAACGAAGAGGTGTCACCGTACAAGAGCACGCTGTACCGCTCGTCAGGAGCAACCGTCACAGCGAAGCTCCCTATCACGTCACCCGGCGTTCCGGCGCGAGTGAGGCTCAACGTTTGCCCCGTCGTCGGCAAAGAACGATAGCTCTTGGTTCCAGCGAAGAACTGTTGCGACAGGACTGGCGATGACGTTGCGGTTGAGGCGATATCGACCGGAGCTCCATCAATGGCGGCATGAAGAGCACGCACTCCATAGGTGCTGTCCCCTTCGGAGCCTCCACCACCCCCGCCACTTCCGCCTCCACCCCCACCACAGGCGGATACCATCGCGAGGGCACACAACACACCAAGTAATTGAATCTTCATACGCTTCAGTGACTTTTTTGATCTTTTGAGACCTGTCCCCATATTGAACAGACCGGCGCTTTCAGTAAAGCACCCACCCACCAAAATCCATTTTTTTATGGTTTTCCGGAGGGTTGGGGTCAATGCTTTGATCTCATGGATAAAAATAGCCTAAGCGACTAGAGTACCCAGCACGAGGTTCAGTCGCGTGCAACACGTCATCCCGACCACCTTGACGTTCGAAGCCATGATTATCACTCACAAGATATTTCACTCCGTACTCGGACCAGTCATCGTTGCCTGGAATGGTCGGGAGGTCTGCTTTGTACATTTCGGAGATTCCGAGCAACAACTACTCGCGCTCCTCCAAGGGACCTTTGCCTCCCTGGATTCCTCGCCCTCTCATGAGCGACAGCCCAATTGGGACAACGTCCAAAAGGTGCTAGAGCGGATGATTGAGGGGAGAACGGGACCAGCGCAGCACACGGTACGACTTCATCAACTTGGAACTCCGTTCCAAATCAAGGTGTGGGAGCACCTAAAATGTATCCCAAGCGGTGAAGTGCGATCCTACCAAGAGGTCGCTCAAGCGATTGGGCATCCTAGCGCCGTGAGGGCGGTCGCCTCTGCATGTGCACGCAACAACCTTGCTCTTTTCATCCCCTGCCATCGCGTTATTCGAAGCGATGGCTCCCTTGGTGGATACAAATGGGGACTGCAGAGGAAACGTGCCCTCCTCACCTATGAGCGAGACTCTCGCAAGGGAACTTACCAGGGCATCAGTGTAACTGGTGACATCGGGGAAACTGCCCCATCTGGGGGCAAGTAGCAGGTCTCCTCAAGCTCGTCAGTCCAACCTCTGATGGTGTGTCGAGAGTGACCGTCCCACTCAAGGTCGCGAACACTGACGACGTCGAACTGACCATACTCGTGATCTTTAAACTCTGCGATAACCTGTTTGGTCTTGCCATCACGCAGGCGCCCTTCAAAACCGGTCTCGCCTTGATCAACTGCGCCGAGCAGTGCATACCCGATAGCATTGAGCCATACCTTGGTCGGAACCACCTCAACGATGGCCAACTCGACAATAAGGGTCTCGTCATCTGGGGTGTCAACGACCTGATACTTGTTGTCATCACCATCGGTAAATTGCGCCTTCATCTTGTCCTGAAAGTATACCGCTAGCCCGTCAGCCCATTTCTGTTGATCTCCCGGCGCGATTGCTGCTTTCTGCCACCAATCGAGCTTTAAAAGATGCGTTGTATCAACTGGGGCTACATACACTTTTTTGTAACCAAGAAGGTCAGCATCATCCTTAATCCATGCTGCATTGAATGGAAGCTTGGAATCAGGTTTCAAGAGCTCCGGTTTTTCGATGAATCCAGCATCAGGAAGAGCTTTAGCCCTACAGCCAAGCGCGCTCACGCTCACGGCTACCACAATGCACACCGCTTGAACCGCGGAAAAAAAACCAGATCGTCGAGTTACCATACGCATGACCCCTCACATGAGATGACACCAGGGCGGCGAATCGTGTTGAGGTTCGCCGTATTCTCCCTGAGACTAAAGGTGGTGACTACCACATAAGGGCGATGGAGGTGAATAGCAAAGATTGGCTAACTATCGAGAAGGGGCTACCGCAATCCCCACTCCTTTAACTTAGCGAGCGCAAGCTCTTCTGGGCGCTCCACTTTTTCGCTCGTTTTGTTGATGTGGTACATGTTAGCTCCCTTGCGGAGCATGCCACTAATTTTTAGGCCATACTTTGCCAAGTTGCGAGAAAGATTGTATTCGCCCATGCGCCAATACTCAGCTTCCTTAAAAACCTTCATCCAATCAGAGAAAGTTCCCGGGAGGGGTTGCCACAGATCATGTGTGAGTCGAGAGGTTGCAACGAGGCACTCGACTATTCCGTAGTATCTCTCATCACGAACAAAGTAGGCGTCCTTCTCAACGTGGAAGAAGTGCCGAATATCGTAGAACCACCAGTTCCCCACATTTGTTTGTGGATGCCACTCGGTAAAATCGTCAATCCCCGGATGAACGAGCATGTCGGCATCGATGCTGATGTTCCAATCATAATCAGCACCTAGTTCGTAGATCTGCTGCTTTTCGCACACCACCGGCCAATCGGGGAATTTGCGCTCGGTGATCACCCGAAAGTCGGCCTTAAGCCGGTCGGCATAGGCTTTGAGATTTGGCAGCGTGAGCTCGCACATCTCTGTTTGCCAACCAGGTGTTGCAACAACGTATACGCATTTTTTGAGAGCCATGGTTCGAACCTAACGATCGGTTTCGCTCTATGATTGGATTCGCAGGAGTTTCCCCCAGATGCTGGAAAATTCGACTAAGCCTTGAGCCCCCTCATTTCACGCTAAGAACCTCACAACTAATCTCCCCCCATACACGGGGGGAACTATGGGCACCTGCCTCATCTGTCACAATACCTACGATAAAACGTTCGATATTATTCTTGAGAATCGGACCTATACCTTTGATTGTTTTGAGTGCGCTATACAGGCGCTGGCCCCCACCTGCCTGCATTGCGGCTGCAGAATTATAGGACACGGCGTTGAGCATAACGAACGCTTCTTCTGCTGTGCCCACTGCGCCCACGCCGAAGGTATAGCCGCTGCTCGAGACCGGGTATAGCGAGCCCAGGCTAAACCGACGGTTGAAAAACGCCATCTCTTAAAAACACCCCCAAGACCAACCATTTTGGGCGATGTAGCATCTAAAAACTGTCTCGTGCTGATTTAATTGCTGAGGGTCTCGTTAAGAGGTTCTTCCTCGGCGCTCGAAGGCAGGAAGCTCTCGCCCCTATGGATCTCTCTCTCGTAATACCAATCTACAACGGCGCCTCATACGCGGCGAATAGTGCGGGACTCGTTCACTCCTACCTCAGCTCCATTCCAAACCTCTCGTTTGAGATCATCTTTGTGGACGATGGAAGCTCCGACCAAACCAGCAATGTCATCAGGTCTCTCGCTTTACCCAACGTCAGGGTGCTGACACTCCCAGCGAATCAAGGGAAGTTTGGTGCCGTTAAAGCTGGAATGAGCGCAGCGAACGGGAGATGTCGCATCTTCACCGACGGCGACATACCCTACGAGCTTGAGGCGATTAAGTACATGTATTCGATCATCTCTGAACGCCACGTTCATGTGGTGGTCGGAGATCGAAATCTCAAAGGCTCAGAGTACGCTGAACAACTCACGCCGATCAGATTAGTCCTCACGCACATCTTTACCTTCTTCGTGCGCAGCCTCGTGACGGCAGGACTCTTCGACACGCAGTGCGGGCTGAAAGGATTTCGTGGTGACGTTGCGGAAGCTCTCTTCCCGATGCTTCGCGATAGCGGATTCTCGGGAGACGTCGAGCTTCTCTATATCTGCCTCAAGTACAATTTAGAGATCAAACGGGTTCCTGTGCGGCTGCGACGCAGCGCCCCCTCAACCGTCCGAGTTGTGAACCACGGACTTCGAATGCTGCGTCGAATCTCTCGGCTGCGCAGATCGTGGAAGAAGGGGTACTACTTCTCTGAGAAGATGGAGAAGATCGCTGACCAAACATACTGGTCATAACCGGCCCCCACCGAGCTTACACCTCACGCTTGAGCCTCTACATCCTCTGCTCGGGTGAGTACTAAACTGTTTTGATTAATCGTGTTCTTTAGCCAAATACCTCTGGCATCCAACAAAAGCTCCCCTCCCTTGAAATCCCATGCTATGTTCCGCGCGCTGCGACAGTAGCGCGCTCTTTTTCATATGTGGTCATAGTTGGAACGGTAAGAGGTTTTCCTCGGATTTACCTTCGATTTCTTGATGGACAAGAACTCAAAGGTGAATCCGAGCAGTTCGGTTCGCCGAGTGTAGGAGTAGTCCGATGCTTAGTGAACCGTTGTGAGCCTGGCAATTGCCCAGGCCCCCGCCAAACCCGCCGCCAAACCGCAGCCCCCGGCTGCGGCTGCCAAACCCGCTCCCAAAGCGGATGGCAAAAAGCCGGCGCCCCCGGCACCCGCCGCAAAAGCAGACGGCAAAAAGCCGGCTGCACCGCCTGCCCCACCCGCCAAGAAGCCGGAGCAGAAGAAAGAGGCTCCTAAAAAAGCCTCTGCTTCCACCCCGGCTGCCCCAGCGGTTGGACCGGTACGGCGGCTTCTGCGGCGACTCATGGGAGGATAATTTTTTTCCTCCTAACTAATAACGGTGGTGTTTGGCTCCTAATACGGTTTCTATAAACCGTTCCAACACCAC
>JALRCK010000006.1:0-3362 GCA_023262305.1 Deltaproteobacteria bacterium | reverse complement strand
CCCTTTTCCATTGATGATAATCTGTTCGCATCTGGCACGATCAGGGAGTGCACGCACGGCATCACGATCTTTTCTCTTGAAAGAGCACGCATAGTTTTCTAGCTTCAGAAATAACTCCCCCCCAATAGGAGACTGCTCAGAGATGGTTTGTGTTACAACAACGCCTCCTCAACCTGTTGGTGCGCCTTCACGGGAGCCAATCCCAATCGTAGCGCCCAACTCCCCTCGAAGCGTCGAGCACCTTAATCCTACGCGCGGGGCTCTTCGCAACCCAATCATGGGGTCGATCGCACATTCGCTCACTCTTCCGATAGCCGGGGATGTCGCCATAGCCACTCAACTGGCAAAGCTCCAAGAGCAGTTTCACCAACACACAGGCGCAAAAGTAGTCTTTTCGCGCAAAGAGCTCTCAGAGGGTACCTATTACGACTCCCTGCCTCCCCTCTCCCTTGAGCGCCAGGTACGCGCGGCCGAGATAGCCGTAAGAGAGGCGCAAAAATATCCACACGGATTTCTGGCGAAGATCGGACTCAAAACATTCGGGATATTTGAGGCGTGCATCTCTCAAACAAATGATGGTTTCCATGAATACGATCCCCGCTACGGAGGGTATCGATGGTATGGCCTCTATAATTTTGGTCACGGCGCGGTTGGCGCCTACTACTCAGACGCCCAGCTCCCACTCACGATCCATCACGAGATCTTTCATGCAGTTGACGCTCACCTTCGTGGAGAGAAACAGATGCGGCACTATGAGTCGGATAACCTCCGATTTGCGCAAGCTATCCAAGGCGACGAGAGATATCCTGCACTCCCTCTGGGGCCCACGACTCTTAGTGAGCTCAAGAAGATCGGGCGAGGTTTCGTCTTGCAAGATGCCGTGAGCGCGTACACCACAAAAAGCCCGGATGAAGATCAGGCCGAGGCAGCTCGCCACTTCATGATGAATATCCCCGATAGCCTGATACAAGCGGTGGAGCGCCCGCAGCTGCCGGGCAGCCAACGAATTCTGCACATCCTCGATCAGTATCGGACCTGCGTCGAAAACGGCCCCGACGCGTCGTGGTTCGCAGCGATCGCTCTCGGCACCCCTCAGTCGGCGGCTATTCCGTCAAAAGCACCACCTCCACCGAACGGGACAGCTCCCGACACCACGCTGAATTCCTCGGAGAGCGAGGACCCAAGTGAAATTACGCGGTCACTTCTCGCGACTATCACCAACGAGAAGCGCGCGTTTATCGTTCGAGGGACCGCTGTTGACGACTATCAGCCCAACCTGACACTTCAAGGCGACATTCGCTCGTTTGCGACGAAGGCAAAACTCCTTGCAGGGATTCAGGAGAAGACCAATAGCCGATATAAAGCTGAAGACGACGTGCGTGAACTTCTCGGTTTGCTTGAAGCGTACGAGGGCTTTATCACCCTTAACTACAAAGTGTCCAAGGAGACCCGAAAGATTTTTAAAGAAGCTCGGCAGGAGATCCTCGATACTCTGCCCGAACGGCCACGAAGAGAGTTACTTCCGCGGCTATTTAACTGGCATTACCTCGGCAAGGTGGATCGAACCATCCACTCCGCTTTCGCTCACAAACCAAACGTCAAGGAGATCGCCTCAACGATTCGGTCCGTGCAGCCTGCCGTCGTTTTAGTCAACCGCGCCTCAGGCTTTAACATCAACGCTGACGGAACGATTCTTACGAACGCGCATGTGACGAAAGAGCTGGGAGCAACCATGAAGGTTCAATTTCCAAACGGCGAGATATTTGATGGCGAATGCACTCACATCGATGACGATATCGATCTCGCGTTGGTAAAGCTCAAGGGCGTGCGAAAGCCGCTGCCATTTGTTCGCTTCAGTAATGAGGAGGCGCCCGTAGGCTCCGACATAGTTTTAATCGGACAGCCCGACACCTACGATAGCTGGCATGTCTCAACTGGAAGGATCATTAATTACCATCCACATCCGCACACCGCGGTTGATGGATATCCTCTCGGAGGAATTGAACACAACGGGTGGACCTTCTGGGGCAACTCTGGAAGCCCTATTTTCAACCTCAAAGGACTCGTTGTCGGCACTCACAATACCTACGATGACAAACGCAACATGAGGTGTGGAGTGCGCTACCAACCGACCATAGATTTTCTCAAGCGTGCCAAGGCAACGTTCGAACTTGGGCGATAATTAATCCCCAAAGGCCAAAAAAGTGAGAAATCGATCGAGCGCCTGGTACACATCGAGGTTCGCTCCTCGATTCTCGCCACCAAGCCCAGCCAAGGAGGAACCAACCTTACGCCGACACTCCTCAAGGGAAGGGGAAACAGCCAGTGACTCCTTGAAAGCTTGGATCAGTTGATTTTTTTGAACGGCATCGAGATTGATCGCGCCCGCACCGTGCATGATGAGGTGCCGAAGCGCGACAACTAACGCGCGGGATTCCCCTCGCAATGCGTCGCGGTCAGGCGGAAAGAGGACCTTCAGGAGAGACCCTCGATCGCTATCATGCCCGATAACGTCATGTAAGGAGGCCCTCCCTCCCTGCACACCAATCGGAATGATACGTGCTGGCCGATAGTCTTTATCAAGGATGCCCCTTTCTTTCAAAGCCTTGTCGGCGTAATTCTCAAACTGTGGGTCCCACGTTGACGGGATTGAGGTTTCATCACTAAACATCCTGACAATCTTTCCATCTTCAGCGAAGACGTCCCGGACGTCATCCAAGGTCGCACCCGGAAACATCTTCAGTATTGAGTGAACACCGCGGACGGTACGCTTCCACGAAAGTGGCATAGTCGCGATAGAGCCCCCCTTGAAGCCATGCACGACAGCCAGGAGATCTACCTCTGGCTGGTCGACGGTGAAGATATTCTCCGGCCTGATTCGAGGGCCGACCTGCATGAGGTGAAGCACGTCCCGTTTTTCTGCGCTCGTGAGCCCTTCCATATCCCTCTTCAGCCACTCTCTGATAGCAGTAGAGTAACTCTTAGTGGAGAGAATAGACTCAATCGCGCGATGGCGAGGACTTCCCGATGGTACCCCTAAGAATCCCACGAGGCGCTTAACAACAACAAGCGGCACCTCTCCTTTGCTGTCTAGGGCCTGAAACCACTGCGCAGCCGCAAGTCTGTTCAACTCCCGCTTTGCAAGAGCCTCTCCCCTACTCTCACTCTCCTCATACAGGAGCGTCTTGAGCACTCGCCGTTGGACGACTCCAAAAGTTGTACCACCTCGCTGCGCGAGGACTTTGGCGCCAAAAGCGTGCCGCCACCCAATGGCATGCGCCTCGTTTGGAATTACCCGGCCAGCTCGAAGGTAGCGCTCATACTCCGGATACGTGGGAATCACTTCGCCCGAAACGATCGAC
>JALRCK010000069.1 GCA_023262305.1 Deltaproteobacteria bacterium | reverse complement strand
TATCAGCTCGACCCAACACCTTCGCTTCAATCACAAGCGCCGTGAATGGGATCGAGCAAACCCCCTCAGCACTGAGCTTCCGAGCCAGGCTCTCGTCCCCGGCGAATGGACCCTTAGGTCGAGTGATGATAACGGTGGACGTCGTGCGCATGTAGTTCATCTAAGCGAATGAGGCTGCAATCTCACGAAACCCCTTAGAAAACGCAGCTTCCGCCATCGCATCTCCAAGTTGGGCAGCTTCATCAATGCGCCCCTCTCCTGCGACCTCAATCACCCGAGTACCATCAGGAGCCAAGCACCTACCCGAGAAGGATAAACCTCCACGTTCTCCGACGATGGCACGCGCCGCTACAGGTGTATTGCACCCTGCTCCCAATCGTTGCAGAAACCTTCGCTCTGCAGTGACTTCAGCTGCCGTGTGAGAATCATGAAGTTTTTGCAACATTGCAAGAAGCTCAACATCATCCGAGCGACATTCAATACCCAACGCACCTTGCCCTGGAGCTGGTAACATTTCACGCTCGTGAAGCACCTGAGTAATCTCCTTCTCAAGACCGAGACGCGCTAAGCCTGCACGAGCGAGCACGATCGCATCATACACCCCATCCTCGGCACGAAGCTTTCTGAGGCGCGTATCGACGTTGCCGCGAATGATCTGGATCTTAAAGTCAGGTCGCAGTCGGAGCACCTGCGATGAACGCCGAACACTCGACGTTCCAATGACTGCACCGTGAGGAAGCGATGCCAGTGGCTCTCCACTTCGCGAGATCACAACATCCTCAACAAAGCTCCGAGTCGGAACCGCTCCGATCGCAAAGTGTGGATCGAGCGTGGTAGGAAGGTCCTTGAGCGAGTGAACCGCGAGGTCGATCTCTTTGGTCCGTAAACACTCCTCTAGCTCTGCGGTGAACAACCCCTTGCCTCCGATGAGAGGGATAGGAGCTGTGCTGTTCTGGTTTTTGTCACCCGAAGTGATTACATGTTTGAGCTCAACAGCGATTCCCGGAAACGCCGCCTCGAGCTCCGCTTTGATGTGCTCACTCTGCCACAGAGCGAGGGGGCTCTTTCGGGTTCCGATAACCAATCGATTCCGCATACAAACCTTTACTCTCATAAGTGCTAAGGGTTCCTACCAAAGAGGGGGTAAAAAGACCACCTGGCACCCCTCCTTCCCATAGCCGGATAATGTCGGCAAAATCATCAAAGACAGGCGCCGAACCAAATAGGTAGTACCTACAAACAGTTAAGGCCGCCCGTCTGCAAGCAGTCAATCGCCCTCCAGCCCCCGCTCCGGGGAACCCCGATAATAAAAAACCACATAAATTCGCACTCTTCCCTCATGATTTTGCGCGGTTAAACCGATCTTCCCAAGATGAAGCTGCGACCGCGTGTAACTTTCAGCGTAGTGCTGGAGACAATGAGTGTGTGGATGATGCTCGGCATCGCCGTGGCCACCGCAGCAGACAAGTACGTCTACCCGGGTGCCATCATTCGCTCCTCGGGCAAAACGGTAGCCTTCGGTTCAGTCAATGCTTCATTCAAAGACAAGAGCGCTGCAGCAGGCTTTAAGGTCGAGCGCCTCGGATCCGGAGTATTGCGCATCACGGACAAGACCCCAACCCGCGGCATCTTCACCATGGCAGCATCAGGCTTAGAGAAGCCTGAGAAATATTCCCGCGCTAAAGATCTCTGCCGCCGCGCGAAGTTTCGTCGCCTCCGGGCGCAGGTCGGTGGTCACATGACGTGCTCTCCCAACTGGGCGGTGCAGGCATCCGTGATTCCAAATGACACCTACTACGCACAACAGTACGCACCCGGAATCATGCAGCTTCCAACCGCATGGGACACCACAGTGGGTGTTAACTCTCAGATCGCAGTCGTGATAGACACGGGCATCGACTACAACCACCCAGATCTCGTCGACAACATCTGGCAAAACCCCTCAGAGATAGCAGGCAATGGCGTCGATGACGACAACAACGGCTACATCGATGACATCCGCGGCATCAACGCGATCACGAACAGCGGTGACCCGCTCGACGATCACGGTCACGGTACCCACGTTGCCGGAATCATGGCGGCAAAGGGAAATAACTCACGGGGCGTTGCGGGAGTGTCTTGGTACTCAAAAATTGTCGCCGCTAAGTTCCTCGATGCGAACGGAAGTGGGAGCACCTCAAACGCCATCAAAGCCGTCAACTACGCTACAGCTTTGAAGCGCGCAGGGCGCAACGTGATCCTCTCCAACAACTCCTGGGGAGGAACGGGTTATTCAGCAGCTCTTGCCGCCGCAATCACAGACGCAAGCTCTGAAGGGATCTTGTTTATAGCAGCAGCCGGCAACAACTCATCCAACAACGATTCCACTCCGCAGTATCCAGCCAACTACGCCATCGCGAACGTCATCTCGGTGGCATCGGTAGATTCAGCATCGAATCTCTCCTCATTCTCGAACTACGGAGAACAGTCCGTGCACATCGCGGCGCCCGGGTCCTCTATCGCGAGTTGCTCTACCAGCAACACGTATCGATACATGAGCGGCACGTCGATGGCAGCTCCCCAAGTTGCAGGCGTTGCTCTCCTCGCTCATGCACGGTGTAACGGCACACTCTCAATGACCCTCCTCCGGAGCGCAGTCGTAAACACCGGAACCGTGACGGCCGGGCTCGCGGGCAAGATAGCCTCCGCATCAATCGTGAATGGAGCCGAAGCCATTCGCATCGCCGGGCAGTTGTGCGCCCCAACCTCGACCCCAACTCCGACCATCACCGTTGGACCTACGGTGACCCCCACATCGACCCGAACACCGATGCCGACTCCAACTCCTGGTCCCCCACCCGGACCGGATACACCCACACCAACTCCAACCTGGGATATCCCGTGGAATGATACCGAGCCCCTCCAGATGTTCGTCTCATCCGCAACCTTCACGGGCAACATCGGTGGACTGGAAGCAGCTCGTCAACACTGCCAGGCTCTCGCTGACGCCGTGCCAGAGCTCGCAGGAACACTTTGGTTCCCACTGATGTCCTCATCAACGTGGAACGCAATCAGCTTGACTGGAGCGTCGCCATCTTCAGACCCGATCTACAACATGGATGGGTCGATCATCGCTATTTCACGAGCAGCGCTGTGGAACGCGCGAACAGAGCCCCTGATGTCGGGAGTTGCGAACTTTGAGGATGGGACGAATGCCCCCGTATCGTTCATACATACCGGCACCGTTGCTGAGGGCACTGCCACCAACCACTGCAACAGCTGGACAAACAGCTCTGCTGAAATTGTCTCTGAGAGGGGTAAGACGATTGAGGGTACAGAGAAATGGATCGGCGATAACGATCCGGCATCATGCGCATCCCCGCTCCCGATCTATTGCATCGGCAACTTCCCCATCAACACACCGACTCCAACACCTCCCGGAGAGCCGATTATCGTACCGCCGACGGCTACAGCTACAAGCTCGCCAACACCAACACCATCTCGCACACCAACGGTAACGCCAACCCGCACTCCCACGAGAACCGTCACTCCAACGAGAACCCCCACGCGAACGGCGACGCCGACTCGCACTCCAACTCGCACACCACTCCCAACATCGACTCCAAAACGACGGACGATCGCTCGGAGCTTCATTATGACTCCGGGTGGAGATCTTAAAACCGGAGACGAACTGACTATGTCTTTTGAGGGTCTCAAGAAAGATGCCACTCGGGTGCGCATCATCCTGACGAACCAACAAGAGACGAGGAGCTACCTATGTCCACTCATCCGGTTCAACATACCGACCAGTGGAGAGGCCTCAATCACCACCTCTCTGCCGAGCGAGGTGCTCTACTTTAAACGCATCACCGCTCTGGCTACGATGCAAAATTGGGGCGCCTCCCAGATCTCGACGACTGGTGGAACCCCACAAAACCCAGCAACCGTGGCACGAGCTGCCGCTGTGTGCAATGCCATCAGTCGCAGCGTCCAGCGATTCTCAGCGCAAGCTCGCTCCAGCAATCGCTCCGCCGGAAGGTAATACCAGGGAATAACCTAGCTGACTTTTCGTGCTGAATGTGGTCATATTCCGGGCATGAAAAGACGAAACCTTCTCGTAGTCATGAGTGCCCTCGTTGTGGGCGTGACACTTCCGCTCCTCGGCTGCCAAAAGAACAGTTCATCCGGCCCCCGACTCGCCTTCATCACAAACGGCGTAGCCTCTTTCTGGACCATCGCAAAGTACGGCGCAGAGGCAGCGGGCAAGCAACTTGGAGTGAACGTCTCGGTGCACATGCCAGCCGAAGGTCTCGTCGACCAGAAGCGAATTGTTGAGGACCTGATTACGCGAGGCGTCGATGGTATAGCCATCAGCGTCATAGACGCTACTAATCAGGCATCGTTTATCAACGACACGACTCAGAAAACCAAGCTCATCACTCAAGACTCCGACGCACCAACAACGAACCGCCTCGCCTACGTCGGGATGGACAACTACAAAGCCGGCCGCATGCTCGGCGCACTGATTAAAGACACCCTTCCTGAGGGTGGGAAACTCGCTCTCTTCGTCGGCAGGGTTGAGCAAGACAACGCTCGCAAACGACGACAAGGCACGATCGATGAGGTCCTGGGGAGATCCTTTGACGCCACCCGATATGATCCCCCGGGGTCGGAGATATCGGACGGAAAGTATACCTTCGTGGTAACGCTCACGGACCAATTCGATCGAGTCAAAGCAAAGGCGAACTGCGAAGATGCCGTGCTTCGGTATCCAGATCTCTCAGGTGTTGTTGGACTCTTCGCGTACAACGCTCCACTGTGTCTAGAGGCACTCAAGCAAACGCAGAAACTTGGCACCATTAAGATCTTCTCTTTTGACGAGGCGGATGAAACCCTTCAAGGAATCAAGGATGGCTCAGTCTCCGGCACGATCGTTCAAAACCCATACGAGTACGGCTTCCAGTCAATTAAGCTCCTGAAAGACATCGTCAACGGAAACCCATCAGCCATTCCCGCTGACAAATTCATCGACATCCCCGCTCGGCGCGTTGATCGCTCAAACATCGATGAGTTCTGGACAGACCTTAAAAAGAAGATCGGCAAAGAATGACGAAGCTCCTTGAGGCACACGGGGTCTGCAAATCGTTCGGTGGCAACACAGTGCTGTCGGACGTATCCCTTACTCTTGAGAGGGGAGAAGTTGTGTCGCTCATCGGAGAGAATGGTGCCGGGAAGAGCACCCTCGCTAAAATTCTGTGCGGAATCGTGCAGCCTGACCGAGGAACGATAACTCTCAACGGCGAGCTTAAAACGTTTAGCCATCCCCGCGAGGCACTCGCCGCACAGATAGGCATCGTGCATCAAGAGCTCAACCTCGCTGAGAACCTCTCTATCGCCGAGAACTTCCTCTTGGGTCACGAACCTGTTCGCTACGGCATGCTCGATCGAGGGCGCATGGAGGAGATCACCCGCGAGGGACTGTCGCGCCTCGCTCTTCCACTTGATCCCCACCGCCTCGTCTCGACCCTCTCAACAGCACAACGTCAGATGGTGGAGATCGCTCGGGCGCTCTCATTCGACACCCGCATCCTCATCTTTGACGAGCCAACCTCAAGCTTGAGCGATGAGGACGCCAAGCTCCTCCTGCAGATCATCAAGATGCTTAAAAGTCAGGGGGTCGCGATCCTCTACGTTTCACATCGCCTCCCTGAGGTGCAGGAGATATCAGACCGAATCGTTGCTCTTCGAGACGGTCGAAACTCCGGAGAGGCAGCATCTCCGCACATACACCGAGAGAGCCTCATACGCATGATCGTGGGAAGAGAGTTGTCAGATATCTACGGATACAAGCCCCGTCCTCTCGGATCAGAGGCGCTCAGAGTCGAAGATTTTCGGGCAACCGATCGGCATGCGCCAACCTCATTCACAGTGAGAGCCGGCGAGATCGTCGGCATAGCGGGCCTCGTCGGCTCGGGCAGAAGCGAGCTCCTTGAGAGTATCTTTGGTCTCATCCCTCACCTCTCTGGAGAGCTCCTTATCAACGGAAATCCCATATCGATCACATCCCCCAAGGATGCGTGGGATAACAAGCTCGCGCTCGTTCCCGAGAGTCGCAAAGACCAAGGAGTTATCCTCGAAAGCTCGATCCGCGAGAACATTATCCTGTCCGACCGTGAACAACAGAGCCCTTGGAGCCTTCGGGACAGCAGCAACGAACGAAAGGTGAGCGACCACTTTATAGAGTCGCTCCACATTCGTTGCGTCTCTGGGGAACAGCTCTCGAAGAGCCTCTCCGGAGGGAACCAGCAGAAGGTGGTCCTCGGAAGGTGCCTGGCCGCCAAGCCCGCAGTCCTCCTGCTCGATGAACCCACCCGGGGCGTCGACGTAGGAGCACGACGCGAGATCTACGCCCTCCTCTTTCAGCTCGCGGAGCAAGGGATGGCGATCCTCTTCGTATCGAGCGAGCTTGAGGAGATTATCGGCATATCAGACAGAGCTCTCGTCATGAGTGACGGTGAGGTTACGGGGGAGATTCCCCGACAATCCCTCTCTGAACACGCAATTATGACCCTCGCTTCGTCTCATCAAAAGGTAGCAGCATGAAGAAGAACCTAGGACTCCTCCTTCTCCTGATAGCAGCGTGCATCGTCACATACTGCATCAACGACCGCTTCTTCGCCGCGGTGAATATCGAGAACCTCCTTCGTCGCACCGCCCTCTTCTCCCTCATCAGTATCGGGGCTGCATTCGTCATAACGAGCGGTGGCATCGATCTCTCTATCGGCTCGATGGTGTGCCTCGTTGGCACCCTCCTTCCGTGGCTTACCACAACTAACGGATGGGCCTGGCCAACCGCGACGGTGTTTCTGCTCGCGGTAGCGGGCCTCCTCGGCGCATTTCACGGGCTGCTCATCACAAAATTAAAGCTACAGCCGTTTATCGTCACGCTCTGCGGCCTCCTCCTCTATCGCGGAGTTACCCGCGGACTCACCGGCGATCAAACTCAAGGGTTTGGACTTGAGTTTGAAGGCCTTCGCTCTGTTGCTTTAACCAAGATTACGTTAGGGGGATTGTCTCCGATCGGGATCCCCAGCGTCGTCTTTATCGCTCTGAGCGCAGCATTGATAGCCTCATTCGCTCTCAATCGGATGCGATTTGGGCTCTACCTCCGCGCCCTCGGAAGAAACGAGGTTGCTGCCCGATACAGTGGGATTAACACTGACTCAATCAAAGTAGTCGCGTATGTGCTCTGCGCTGTGTTGGCGGGAGTGAGTGGCATGCTCTTCATTCTCGACGTCAACTCGGCCCAGCCCTCCGATTTTGGGAACTTTTATGAGCTCTATGCCATCGCTGCCGCTGTGCTCGGAGGGTGCAGCCTGCGAGGGGGCGAGGTGAGCATAAGCGGCGTTATTATCGGCGCGGCGTTAATGCAGGTGCTTCGCAACGCGATCGTACTTGTTGATATCCCAACGCAGCTTGAGTTTGCGATAATCGGCGGTGTAATCCTACTGGGCGTCGGCACCGAAGAGATCGTGCGAAAAGCTACGCGTCGCATGACTGCGACCTCCTAGATTGAATCGAAACATGAGAGACATCCACATTCCCCCCTCATCCCTTCAGCAACCACAACAACCACAGCAGTCATCTCTCGCGGATCTCCCGGTAGGGATCGATGCGATTGTGGTCAATCTTCTCGACACACCCGAACAGCAACGATGCGCCGAGCTCGGGTTCTTCCGCGGAGCCCACGTGAAGGTCCTGATCTCAGGAGACCCATCTCTGGTCTCTCTGAACGATGCGCGCGTAGCTATTTCACGCAAATATCTTGCAAATGTGAACGTCTCGTATTTTCAGTAGAGGTACCTATCCGTTCTGACGAGACCCGACTTCGCTGTGCTCCGTCGGGTCATCCGTCGGCACTCACCCACGTTCGTGCTTATTGAGCTGGCGGAGCTTCAGGAGTACAAGCCAACGTTGAGCTCGTTTGGGAAACTTTGGTTACGTTGCAAAAGTATCGACGTCCGCGACATGTCGCTGTCCACGTCCTGCCACCCATGAAGTCTGAGTCGTCATCGGAGACCGTAATCTCTTTCTCTGGACACCCGATCAAACCAGACGAAACACGAGGTAGGTTCGCGGCACACCCAGACAAGGAAACCAAACTCGTTACAAAAAGAAGTGTCAAAGTGACTCTGCGGAATTTCATTGTGTCCTCCTGATTTTTTCCCAAGAGCTCCGTTTGCCAGAGCTGTAAGATAAGGAGGGACGGCACGGTCACCGATAAACTTGAGTTATTACGTCCCGAAGATTGGCAATGTCGGGATAAGGCATTGATACTTGGCGGCCCCTTTCACCCGGAGGGCCCCTGTCCTCCGGGGCAGGTGCGGCGAATGAGGATCCGATACGCCCGTTTAGTGATTCAATTTCAATTTGCAGTAACTTCCGGACCCAGCTGTGATTCGCGCCTCCGGCAGTGCGACCCCGGCAGGGGTGAAGCCGCGATTAGCAGCGAGAGGGGGCAGCAGCCCCCTGGGCCCAAGCGCCGAGCGGGAAAAAACGTGTGGTGGACCAGCAGAGATTCGAACTCTGGACCCCCAGCTTGCAAGGCTGATGCTCTACCAACTGAGCTACTGGCCCACGTTTGCTTGGTGCGCAGCATAGTAAGGAGACTGAACAACAAAGTCCATCCCTTCACCCCAGGTATTTGAGGTGTTTGGAGGATTTGGTGGGCCTGGGTAGACTCGAACTACCGACCTCACGCTTATCAGGCGTGTACTCTAACCAGCTGAGCTACAGGCCCGTCTCCGCTGCGAGAGAGGGAAGGTAAATGCTACGGGTCGAAGTGTCAAGCTAACGCACCGTAAGCCCCTAACGATTTTTCACCCGCACAAGCAGCGTTGTAAGCTGGTCCGCATAATCCATCACCGAAATCGATGCATCTTACCTTATGTGGGTTCGAGAACGTCTGTGACAACAGCCGCTAAGTGCCCGATTACACTAAGTTACCTAGCGATTTCCCTTGCGGAATCC
>JALRCK010000699.1 GCA_023262305.1 Deltaproteobacteria bacterium | reverse complement strand
ATCCCCACATGAGAGCGTTGAGCACATCAGGAGACGTTGATGACTTGTACAACGCCTCAAAGGACCGAGCCCTCATTTTATAGAGCGCTTCAGCTTCTGAGGTCTTCGCCGCTCTCAGACCCAAGCCGACCTTGCTCGACATCTTGGCCCCTCCCCAAAAACACTAGCTACGCAGTCGCGTTTCTCGAAAGCGCGCGCTTTGCATCACAAGCGGCAAAGAACTGGCATCCTCTACTGGAGTTATCCTGTTCCCGCTTGATAGCATCTTGAAACACTTTATCTGCCAAATCAGGGTGAGCTTTTCTCAAAGCGAGCCCGACCTGAACTCGCATATCCTCAATCTCCGGTCGGTTTGCAGTCATAAGGTCTACCCACGTGAGCGCTCGACTCAGAAGGTTGCTGGTTCGCTCGCCAGCGATTATCCAAGCGGTTTTAGAACGTGGACCTTCAATTAAAGGGCGAAGTTTGTCATGGACCTCAGCCGCGCCTAGATCATAGATGGCTTCGGCTATTCCCCTTCTAATCATCCAGTCTTGCTGCGGAGTCGTGACGCTCTCACAGAGTAACGCTCGAACCTCTGCCGTGTTGATCGCTCCGAGCGCGAGGGCCGCGCTATAGCGAAAATTGTTGGTACCAAAAGCCTCGTCGCCCTCCTTGAACGCTCGAATGATAAGGGCTTGAGTGTCTGGGTCGGTTGATTTTTCGAGGGCTGTAGTTATGTACCTTAAATCGCGAAGTTCCGCCGACGCCGCATAGCCACGATCGAGCGCGCTCGTAAGAATACCTTTCAAAGTGTCGTGTATGGCTCGGTCAGGTGTTCCTTGCAAGATAGTAGCCGCGTAATAGCCGGCCGTGCCCCCACGTGTTACCGTTTCAACCAAGCGAGCGGCAACAAGAGGATGTTCGCGCCTCTCTGTCAGAGCGGCTACAAGGGCATCTGCGTCTTTGACCTCAGTCCCGAATTTTCCTCCACCCTCACTAAGCCTTCTGATCATGTGCTCAGCCTGGAGAAGGTCATTTGCTTCCGTGTTGGTAGTGCCGGCAAGTGCGAGTTCCGCTAAGGAGCGAACCTTGCTGTCCGAAGATGTCATGATGAGTTTGACCAACTCAAGCGCTACATGCGGGTCGTTGTGGCGAGCGCGCACCAGGGCGAAAACGTCCGCCTGCTCAATCTCTGGCGCTCCTTGATCGGCTGGTGGTAGAACACCGCGGAGCTTTTCAATGGCCCTATCGACGAATTCCGGAAAGGCGAACTCTCTCTGTCTAACGTCACTGTTTGTTGTTGCTGCGGTTGTTGTTGGG
>JALRCK010000698.1 GCA_023262305.1 Deltaproteobacteria bacterium | reverse complement strand
GCGGACTCCACTTGGCTCTTCTTGGAAGGCTATGTCTTCTCTAACTCCGATCAGGGGCGAGACGCTATAAAGGAATCTATCCGTATCGCACGCGAGTCGAATACCAAGATCGCCGTGACCTGCTCTGAGGCATGGGTGGTTAATGCATTCGGCGAGCACCTCAACGCGGCGCTTGAACAAACCCACCTCATCTTCGCGAACGAGGAGGAGTCAAAGGCGCTCTCTGGAGGTGAGGATGTGGTTCAGGCGGGGCGGAAGCTCAAAGATCGTTTTCCGCACGTCGTTATCACCGCTGGTCCGCGTGGTGCATTTCTGTGGTGGGAGGGAGAGGAGCTGCACGTGCCTGCGTTCCCGGTTGAGCCTCGAGACCTTACCGGCGCTGGCGATACGTTCGCGGGTTCCTTTCTCTACGGTATCTCGAAAGGGCTCAAGCCCACCGATGCCGCGCATCGAGCGTGCTTCCTTGCACGACACGTCATCGCCCAGGTTGGGGCTCGATTGACGGGCGATGTGAAGGCGCTGTGGAGCTCAGTTAGATAGCCTGTCCGGTGTCGATAACGCAGACGGTCTTCAGAATCTGCCAATGAAAGATAAGGGGGCTCCACTCGGTCGGGGTGCAAGTCCTTGCGAGACCTGTCTACCTCGGTAGCAGTGTGCCGGTGCATTCTATCCGTGTTGAATGTGCTAGGAAAATCTCTCATCTTTTTCACAAAGAGCGTGGATAGTGGCAAAAAGTCTTTGGTTCCGCTCGGATTCGCCGATATAGTAGCGGAAGAAGGTTTTTTAGAGGTCAGTATGCGGTGGATGTCGAGCTTTTACGGCTCTTGGGCTCTTGTTTTTCTAATCGCCTCCCTTGAATTAGGAAGTCAGACAACGGCTCTGGCTCAGGCTCCAGCGTGCGTTAATTTTTGTAAAACAGCTGCCAACCAACGCTTGTTATGTTGCAGACCGGCAAACACCCTGTCCGTCACTATCAGGAATAACTGCGCCCGCCAGGGTTGCAAGGCTGACTACGAGCCAGAAGCATTTGTAGTTCATTTTGTTGAACCCCACCCCTCCCCGGCACCAACGTCGACATACCAGTCTGGTGGAGATGTGACCCCCAGAGCGAACGATGATTCCGCGGAGCAGTTTGCAGGCTATGCGCGCAAACAAAACCTGGCAAAGCTGATTCAGGCCCTTGCCAAAATCGATCCAGACAAAGATTACCGGAAATTGATACGGTCCTTTGATAGCTCTCCGTACCTCTTCGGGGTATCCGAATTCTCGGACGAGGAAGCTGAGGCACTCAAGAAGCTCATCGCC
>JALRCK010000697.1 GCA_023262305.1 Deltaproteobacteria bacterium | reverse complement strand
TCTCATCGCTCATGACTGAGCAAGGGAACTACCGCTCAACCGATCTGGCTGCAGCCCTTCAACACATCTCAGCGACACTGCGCAAGCCTAGCATCATCTTTGTGCTCTCAGACTTTCTCTGCCCGCCCTTTGAGGCAGAGCTGAAGACTCTCTCGATGCTCCACGATGTGGTGCTGGTACAGATCGAGTCATCACTTGAACAGAGCGAAGCGCTCGGACTTGTCACTTTCACGGATGCGGAGACGGGAGAGCAGGTCGTCGTAGACACGTCAAGCGCTACAGTTCGACAGAAGTGGAGCGAGGCTCTTGAGGCGCAACGGCTGGCGCTACGGGAGACGGCGCAAGCGTGCCGCGCCGACCATATCGTCATCACTGACAGCGTTATACGCCCACTCGTGCGGCTCATGCGAGAGCGTGTTCGGAGGATCCAGCGATAGTATGCAGACTCCGATCCCTGAGCCATACGACATCACAGAGATCCCCTACATCGCGTGGGTACCAGGGGCGAGCGCGTGGCTGGTTGCGCTTCTTGGGATCATCGCTCTTGCCCTCATCGTGTGGCGCAGGAACACGCCGCCGAGCCCGAAAGGAGATATCAAAATTATCGACAAGCTCCTTACAGAGCTGCGCCACGCGGTTGACCCCACCGGAAGCATAAATCTTGAACGCGCATCGCGCATCGCCCGCAGGCTTGCATCACACATCTCCGGCCGGAATATGGCTGAGCTTACCGCCGATGAGTTGCGCGCCTCTGTTGAAGAAGAGAGCTCGGCGCGCTTACGCGATATCATGCGGGCTGTCGCCTCATTTGAAGAGATCGGTTATGCGCCCCCATCCCCCGACCGCGACTCCTCAGCTCGCGCCGTTGGCGAGCTCCTTGCATCTCTCATCACTGAGTACCGAAACGAATTGAGGGCCCGATGACGTTTGCGTATCCATGGCTCTTATTCGCGCCCCTGCTCTACCTGCTCATCCGCTGGATGTGTCAGACGCCACGATCGACAGCGCTCTTTCCGAGTGCGTCATTTTTGGGGGGGCTCCCCAAGAGCGCGCGTCAGAGAGCACGCGAGCCTATCCTCAACACCTTGATATTCTGCGCCGTAGCCATGCTCTCCGTGGCGGCAGCGCGCCCACAGAAGGTGATGGTGGTTGAGCAGGAACGGGCAAGCCGAAACATCGTCCTGGTCGTTGACGCTTCTAATTCGATGTCGGCACGCGACTTTCCGACGTCACTTGGGACTACATCACGCATGGAGGGGCTCAAAGCTACGGTGGCTGACTACGTTCGCTCTCGCTCGAACGACCG
>JALRCK010000696.1 GCA_023262305.1 Deltaproteobacteria bacterium | reverse complement strand
GAGCTCTGCCATCGACATACCTTGAGGTTTGGTCGGGGATCCCCTGAGCCATAGATAATCCACCGAACATGATTGAAGTTTGATGTTGACGCCACTTTCGCAACCACAGATCCCGACGTGGTATTTGCGAGCTGCACAACGGTGCCGGTCACCAACAGCTGTATGCACACGATCACCACGCTCATGATGAGGGGAAACGCGAAGAGCGAGGTAGCAAGATGCGGTATTCTGAGCAGCGCGATAGCTATACGAAGTGTGCGGAGCATGCAAAACCCAAAAACCGTTCAGTTTGACGCAACCTACCATGTTATGGGGATCCGGCTCCTGTTGGTGCTCACAAATTCCGACTACCATGCCGCTCTCTGCTGCCGGCGCACAGCTCTCAAGCACCAGTTGATGCAGCTAAGAGCTAAAACTGACAGCGTGTTTCAGTTCAGTACTCAGCGCAGCGATGACGAGAGACACAGCTCGCCAACCTGATCCGGCGTGAGCATGGGTTTGCCGCTGTAGAGAGTCCGTAACGAGCAGCCCGCCATCACCTGTCGACTCGCCGAGCCTGGCACAGAGCATGATCCTCGCCGGGGTCGACTGGTGCCGCATCAAGCCCATGGCGCGCTCGAAAAGCTCGATATCCAGCCACGCCAGGTCCGTAACATCGCCCTCCCTCGACAAAGAACCTTGCACGGCTGTATGCCACTTCGGAACCGACCGTATCTCCTTTGTGTTCCAAAAGGGTCGCCAGCATGAGAAATCCCTCTGGATCGGATGGCCAATACTGGCGGCGAGCCCCAACAAGACGCTCTGCAACATCGATCTGATCATTCGCAATCAGAGATCTGACACTCTCTGATGAAAAATATACATCGAACGGCCACAGAGCGATGGAACGTTCTAATGGTGAGGATACTCCCGATCTTACTCCGGCAGTTCGAAGCCAAAAGGCAGAGCTCATCACAAGAGCCAAGGCAAGCGAGAAGACCCCACACATCGCATACACACCGAACACCAGACCGCCTTGTGCAGAAGCACGCCGAGGGTAGATTTCGCGTACAACGACGCCGAGGCCCATCACAAAGAGGAGTGACGTCTCAACCCGATGGAAGGGGTAATCCACCATCGCGTCCACACTTGTGGCAAGACACATGAGGGTCATCACATACGGAAACACCGATACCGGGCTTCTGGAAAAGAGTTGCCGACCCAGAGCCATGGCTGGGACCCCCAAGAAAAGCGTGGCGAATAAGACTCCAGCAAGGATGCCGTTTTCTACGGTCATCTGCAGGTAGTCGTTGAACAAAGGCAGGTC
>JALRCK010000695.1 GCA_023262305.1 Deltaproteobacteria bacterium | reverse complement strand
TCCGAAGAGTTTCAGACTTAACGATCGCGGCTAGCCCCTCTAAACGAGGCAGCGTCACAGTGAAGTGGTTGAGGTCCCCTTTAACTCCGAGATCGAAAAGCTGCTGACACCGTTCGCGGATAGCAACTGGACTTCGAAGATACGAGAGTGGATCAGTAATACCGGTCATGCTTGTCTCCGCGGGCTATTCGTCGAGCCCTCGTCCTTTCGTCTTTTTTAAGTCCTCTTGCTTCGGCGCGCCACCCTCAGAGTAGTATCCCGCGGCTTTTTTCGCGTCCATCTCCACATGTGCGTCCGGCGGAATGCGGTCAAGGGGGATAGAGACTCGCTCCGTCACCTCGATACCCGAACGCGTGATGGCGTTGTACTTCATATCACTCATAGAGACTAATCGGTCGATCCGCCGCACCCCCATCCAATGCAACACATCCGGCATCAATTCTTGAAAGCGCATATCCTGAACACCTGCGATACATTCAGTGCGATGGAAATACTGATCAGCCCGATCGCCCCCCTCTTGCCGCTTACGTGCGTTGTATACGAGGAACTTCGTCACCTCGCCCAAGGCTCGTCCCTCTTTACGGTTGTAGACGATGACGCCACACCCACCCCTTTGCGCAGTTTTGATACACTCTTCGATTCCGTGCACGAGGTATGGACGACAGGTGCAGATATCCGAGGAGAATACATCGGATCCGTTACACTCATCATGGATGCGAATCGTTAACTCTTTCGAGAGATCTGGAATAGTTGCTGGATCACCGAAGAAATATACAGTCTGTCCACCGATCGGTGGCAGGAGGGTATGAAGATCCGATCGGGTAATTAATTCTGGAAACATCCCTCCGGTATGCTCGAAGAGTCCTCGGCGAAGATCGCTCTCGCTGATGCCGAACCGTTTTGCTACGCCTGGCAGATACCACACCGGCTCAATTGCAGCCTTCGTGACGAGGCAGTCTCCTCCCTGACGAACTACCGTTCCATCCGAGGGTATCTCGCCCTGCTTAATCGCCTCCGAAACCTCCGGCATCGAGATGTGCGCTCGCGTGATCGCTACCGTTGGCTGAACGTTGTATCCCTGGTCCAAGTAGCTCTTGAAGTAGCGCCCAATCTCGGCTCCCCATGGATCCATCGAGACGATCCGATCCTCACTGTGCCAACTATCGAAGGGACCTATCAGACAGGTAGGGGCGGTGTTGGTGAGGTCAGGGCGATGATCAGGGTCAAGAGCGCCTGATGCAACGGCGAGAGCACGGTAGACAGAGTACGAGCCAGAGTGAGTTCCGATGACATTTCGGTGGGCCGGA
>JALRCK010000694.1 GCA_023262305.1 Deltaproteobacteria bacterium | reverse complement strand
TTGATACGACCTTCGGTACTTCAGGGAAAACAACGGTGTCGCTCTCTTCCACAACGAGAGATCGCATTGAGAGCCTCGCCGTGCTCCCAGACGACTCTATCATCGCCGGTGGGTATGCGGCTGTTGTTTCTCCATCGGCTGATTATGCTCGAATCGGGCTTGCAAAATTCACCGCAGCCGGAGCGCTCGATACTACCTTTAACTCCACAGGATACTACCTGGGCACAGCTCAGATGAATGACATTGGGGGCAATTTCTGGATGACGATTCTGCGAGAGCCCACGGGCAATATCCTCGCGCTTGCGGGAAGGCGTCATAACGCTGCGGGGCAGGTGCCGAGCAAAAATACCGTCATGTATGTCGAACGCAGAGATGCAACCGGTCAATTAGATACGAACTTTAACACCCCGAACGGCAATATCGATATTATCTTCGCCGGAGGCGGTGATTTTGACATGCTTCGTCACGCCGCCCTCGCTCCTGATGGGCGCATCATAATCGTTGGTCATACGAACGTCTCCTCCAATCACGCCTGGCGACACGGATGGGTACGACTCTGGAGTGGGTGGTAGACGTGCACGTTCTTGTGCCTTGAGAGACCAGGCTCCTCAAGGCGACGTGATAAATTTCTCTCAGGTATGACCGCTCCCATACTTCGGAATGAGGAGAGGGGTTAATTATAGCCTATTTAGGCTTGCTCCAAGAGATCGTCCACATGCCTGCACACGTCCGATTTATACACCCTCTCCGGCGGGTCTTACGAACGTGGCGTGACACCCTTTCACAAAAGCTATCTCCCGATAGTAGCAAGAAGAGGCGCTCGATGCCTCCAGAGATAAAGCTTGAGGCTGTGCTCGCGGCGATGTCTGATGCCGTTGTCATAGCAGATAGAGGAGGATTGTTTGTCAACTTTAATGAACCGTTTGCTCATTTGAATAGGTTTAAAACGAAGAGTGAGTGCGCTGTTGCGCTCGACGAGTATCCGGCTTTGTTTCAGGTAACGAAGCTTGATGGAACTCCAGTGCCCCCCGAGGAATGGCCCATACCACGAGCTCTTCGTGGAGAGTCAGGTGTTAATCTTGAGTTGCTCGTTGAACGTACAGATATTCACCAGCGCTGGATCGCTCTCAACAACTATGCTCCGATTCGGTTGGACGATGGCTCCATAGTTGGCGCGGTCCTTACAGGTCGTGATAACACTGAGCATCGACAAGCTGAGGTAAATCTTCAGAACCTCTCCTCTCGTCTTCACCTTGCGCTTACGTCAGCGCATCTTGGGGTGTGGGAATGGGATGTTGTGAACAATAGGCT
>JALRCK010000693.1 GCA_023262305.1 Deltaproteobacteria bacterium | reverse complement strand
AAGGTCCAGGAGGGCGAGTTCCTCTTTATTGCTGGAGCGAGCGGAGCTGGTAAGAGCACCCTGCTTAAGCTCCTCTTCGGCGCCCAGAAGTGTACGACCGGAGAGGTTCTCGTTGCAGGGCGTAACCTGTCAATGGTTGGGCGAGACGGTATCGCCTCGCTCCGGCGCGAGATCGGGGTCGTCTTCCAGGATTTCAAGCTCCTCCCTCGACGAACAGTGCTTGATAATGTTGGGTACGGGCTGGAGGTTCTGGGCGTTGGAATCAAGGAGCGTCGTCGACTAGCTCTCCTTCTGCTAAAGGCGATGGGATTGGAGGGGAGGGCAAATGCCTACCCCGTCACCCTGTCAGGAGGGGAACAACAGCGGGTTGCGATAGCCCGAGCATTGATCCGAAAGCCTCGATTGATCCTAGCCGATGAACCAACGGGGAACCTCGATCACGAGATGAGCCGGCGAGTATTTGATCTTC
The DNA here is from genome assembly GCA_023262305.1 of Deltaproteobacteria bacterium. GTDB lineage: Bacteria > Bdellovibrionota_C > UBA2361 > UBA2361 > OMII01 > OMII01. The sequence continues at coordinate 847 of JALRCK010000693.1, read as the reverse complement.
TGCTTGAAGCTAATGCCGCTGGGGTTACTGTGGTGGTCGCCACTCACAACCTCGGAATGATTGAGGAGCTGAAGAAGCGCAGTATCGTTCTCGATAGAGGAAAGATTATAGGAGATTTCTCTGGAGTAACCGAATTGCGAGGGGCGATATGACATCGAGAGAGCGAGCCCCCATAGGGTTGCAGAAGATCTGGAAAGAGGGGCAGGGAGTAGAGCGAGTTTCTCTCTTTGCATTGGTAGCACACATAGTGCGCCGGGCAGTCGAAAACTTGCGTCGTTCTCGAATTACGAGCTCTCTCACCGTCATTACGATAGCGGTAGCGCTCTCCGTGCTAAGCTTCTTTGCGCTGATAGTTGGGAACTGTGCGGTGACGGTGCAACGGGAGAGTGGGGATATGATGGTGATGGTGTTCCTGCGGGATACCGTAACTCCTATCGATGTTGAAGATATCAAAAAAGGGATCGGCGACCTGACCAAAGACCTAAAAGTAGCATACATGGATAAAGCGAGTGCCTTGAGCTCTTTCCGAAAGACGCTTGGAGAGGATTCAAGCATGCTTGAGGGGATAGATTCTCAGAATCCTTTACCTGCGTCCCTCAATATAACGATATCCAACCCCGATCAGGCCGATAAACTCTTTGCCGACATATCAGAACGGCTGGCTTCAAGTGTGTTCATCGACAGTATTCGCTACAGTAGAAGTGGGGTTCTACAGCTCAAGCGTCTTCTCAAGATCGTTGAAGTTGGAGGAGGAGTTGGAATGGTATTCCTGCTCGTGATCACAGGATTTATTATCGCGAACACCATAAAACTCGCGCTGTACAATCATCGTATGGAGATCGAGATC
>JALRCK010000692.1 GCA_023262305.1 Deltaproteobacteria bacterium | reverse complement strand
ACGCCGTGCCTCAAGTTTTGGTATCTTTTCGAGTATAGGGTCAGCCGGGTGAAGACAGGTGTCTGCTGGTAGAAGAGACCCAAGATAGTAGGGGAGTCCAAATTGCTGGGGATTGGGCAGCGTTGCTGGCACCACAAAACCGACGAGAAGATTTCTCCCCTCAACTACGTACGACCGAGTAGGCTCTCGACCACAAAAGAGCCACTGGAAGGTCTTGTCAGTTGATTTGTGCGCCTCCCCCTGGCTCTGGTGCTCCAGCCATACCTGATAGAGGTCGACAAGGGCTGGTACCGCACGCTCTTCAACAAAAAGCCCTTTGCTGAGAACTCGAAGCGATGGGATCAACGCTTCAGCACGTCGATCCCCTTTGAGACTTGTTACGAAGGGTATGAGCTGCGCCCTCTCATCGCTCCGTAGAGGTTCTGTCTTAGATTGCTCGGTCTTTCCTTGCTCCGTCATGCCCTCACCTGCGCTTGCCGCTTTTTCGCAACGCGGATGCTACACCCATTTTGATCGCTTGGGGAAGATTATGTAAAAAGGGCCACCGCAGTTTCCCGCGGTGACCCTTTATTCAATGCTAGAGTCTGAATGGAACTACCAGTTCAATGCTCCTGCAGTTTGGTACTCAGTGACTCGGGTCTCGAAGAAGTTCTTCTCCTTGCCCAAATCGATAGTCTCACTCATCCATGGGAATGGGTTCTTTGAGCCGTACTGAGTCTTGAGTCCGATGCGCTCAAGTCTGCGATCCGCGATGTACTGAACGTAGTCACGGAACATCGGAGCTGTAAGCCCAAGAATACCACGAGGCAAGCAGTCTGCTGCATAGTTGTACTCAAGCTCTACAGCCTGACGGATCTTGTTCACGATGTGCTCCTGGAACTCTGGTGTCCAGAGGTCTGGATTCTCCGCCTTGATCGTGTTGATGAGGTCGATACCGAAGTTCAGATGGATCGACTCGTCACGCAGGATGTACTGGAACTGCTCGCCAATTCCGGTCATCTTGTTCTGGCGGTGGAATGACAGGATCATCACGAACCCGCTGTAGAAGAAGATTCCTTCCATGATGACGTAGTAGCCAATCAGGTTCTCCAGGAATTTCTGCGCTCCCTCAAAGGTCTCCGTTGAGAAGCCTGGCTTGAGGACATCCTCTGTGAGCTGCATCTCAAACGTATCCTTGGCGTGGATGGAGTTAACTTCGTTGTACATGTTGAAAACCTCGCCCTGATCGAGCGAAAGAGATTCAACGATGTAGTGGAAAGTGTGGTTATGCACCGCCTCCTCGAATGCCTGTCGCAGGAGGTACTGGCGACACTCAGGATTC
>JALRCK010000691.1 GCA_023262305.1 Deltaproteobacteria bacterium | reverse complement strand
CGGTCATCACCACCCTTCTATCTCTCAGCCCCACCGCATACGCAGCGCTGATCTCAAACTCAACGACCCTTCTTGCGGATCTCCTCCGCTGCCTCGGTGAGTTCTTCGCAATACTCGCTTCGTGGCTCGTGCTGAGAAAGATGTCACGCAACGAAACATCCCGCTTCAATTATGGGTACGGAAAACTCGAGCAGCTTGCGGGAGTCGCCGTTGCCGCGGCGCTCTTCCTTACCTTCCTCTTATCGATCGTCTCGGGCATTCGCGGATTGATCATTCCGACCAAATTGGAGAACGCTGAGTTTGGATTTCTCTTCGCAATAGCATCGGTCGCCGGCAACATCTTTCTCTGGACATCAAACTACATCGCGGATGTTCGAGCGCCATCTCCGATCGCAGAGTCGCAGTGGAGGCTCTTTCGCGCAAAAGCGTGCGCCTCACTTGTTGTAGTAATCTCTCTCGGTGTAGCGCTCGCGTTCTCAGACAGCGCCGCGAGCGTGTATGTCGATCCACTTGGGTCAATTGCACTCTCGCTCTTTATGTTGTGGCAGTCCTATACGCTCGTCTCCTCATCTGTGCCCGACCTGATCGATTACGCTCTTGAGGAGACGTTACAAGGCACCCTTGAGAGGGTTCTTGCAGAACAACAAAGCACCTACCTACGCCTTGAAAAGGTGCGGTCACGCCGCACAGCAAGAAAGATTTACATCGAGATCTTTCTAGCGTTCCCTCCGGAGCTTCAGTTTGGCGATGTTCACGCCCGGGTTATGCAGCTCAAACATGCAATTGAGGAGCACTTCCCGGGGGCGGATGTTACGGTAATTCCCTCTTTGCCGTCGTAATTGAGAGGCACTGCGGTCTTGATCCCCCTACGTTCGGACCTCCCTCTCATCCCGGAATTAACATTGACTTCAGCACGTTCGGTCTACAGCAGGACGTGCCACATCACACGAACCGGTCGATTTCGCTGGGTACAGTCGGAGCTGCCAGTCACCCAGTCCATGTAAGCAGCCCTGCTGGGCCCCCCGAATAATCGCTCCCGCCACTCAAGCACCATGAGTTTTCCACCGACCCTCCCCATGGGGCTGAAGTTTAAAGGGATTTCCATGGGGCGCTTTCTTCCAGGCTTTTTGATAGCAACGGCTCTCTGTATCGGCGTTGGGTCACCAAACGCCGCCGCCGCTCCTACATGCACCTATAACTCCACCCAGAAAACGGGTTCCGGGTGTCCAGAAAATTTCAAGTGCTCGCCGCGTGGTGTCTGTGAGGAGGCCTTCACCATGGCAGAGATAGCTGATGCGGTGAAGTCTCCGCCAGCACCCTATCCAGCTCCACCC
>JALRCK010000690.1 GCA_023262305.1 Deltaproteobacteria bacterium | reverse complement strand
AAGAGCGCACAAAGTTCACTTATGCTAAAGAGGCCGCGACAAAATGCGCGATTACAGCCCCTGCGCCAGGACCTCAGGGACCGGATTCTATGTTTTTGACTGCGCGGGCTTGGGGAAAATTTCAGCGGACAAGGCAAGAGGTGCCCTCGTTGAATTCTCTTATGGAGTATTCTCTGCCCGCTTTTCCTGTTCAGTTCCCCTGGGAGCAGCACTGAACCGAGTAGGTCACCCCCCAACCACAAGCCCCTCAAGCGCCTGAATATCAGACTGCCATCCCACCGCGATCAGTGTCGACTCCGCGACAAGAGTCGTGTCTCCCTGAGGATTGAGCTGGAATTTTCCATCGGGTGAGATGATAGCGGCGATGCTGACGTTCGCTGTTTGCCTAAGCGCGAGGTCGCGCAACGTCTTGCCACAGATAGGGGATGTGACCGGGATTTTTATCTCCTCAATCTTCCAACCCGCCGTTCCCGTGCCAGCAATCTCAAAAAAGTCCGTGATATACGGGCGCATCAAGCCATCGGCGAGCTTGCGAGCTGCGATACGATACGCCGAGACGATGCGATTCACTCCCGCTCGCTTAAGGCGCTTCTCCCCCACCTCATCCTCAGCTCGACTCACGACATATAAAGATGTGTTGAGCTCCCTCGCGGTCAAGGTAACGTAGACGTTATCTGAATCACGGGGAAGGAGGGTCACCAGCCGTTTGGCGCGCGCGACCCCTGCTGACGTAAGGGACTCATCAAGGGTTGCATCACCGTAGATAACGAGAAACCCCGCCTGCTCGGCTTCTCGTCCCCGAGCCTCATCGGCCTCGATCACCACGATCTCCTCACCAGCGCGACGGAGTTCGGCGGCAGCGATCCGACTGAGGCGGCTGAATCCGCAAAAGATAGTATGCCCACTCAAACGCTCTACTCGCTCCCGCATCTTTTTGCTCCTATCAAAAATTTTATTGAATTGCCCCTCAAGCACAGCTCTCGATACCGACCCGACGAGGACGGTAAATATTCCTAAGCCCAAAAATATAAGCACGATGGTAAAAGCCCTTCCCGTCATTGAGAGGGGATGGGTCTCGCCATAACCGATCGTCGCTAAGGTTATGACCGTCATGTAAAAGGAATCAAACGCGTTCCACCCCTCAATCTGCATGTACCCTAAGGTGCCAAATCCAAATACCAACGCTAACAAGATGCAAAGGAGGAATACCTTTCGACGAGCCGCTACTACCTCCAGATCGTCCACGTCCCACTGTTTACTCATGTGCGCGAACCTCCGAGTTTCCGTCCGCGCGAGTTGAGAGAATCCGCTCTACGACCTTATCAAATCGCGCCAACACC
>JALRCK010000068.1 GCA_023262305.1 Deltaproteobacteria bacterium | reverse complement strand
CGCCCGAAATATGCAGAATTACAGCCTTCTCAAGGCTATCGGAGAGACGCGCCGTCCGGTGATGCTCAAGCGTGGATTGAGCGCTCCGATTGAGGAGCTCTTACAAGCAACCGAATACATCTTGGCTGGTGGTAATCAACAGGTGTTCCTCTGCGAGCGTGGGATTCGAACCTTTGAAACAGCCACCCGAGGAACGCTGGATATCAGCGCAGTCCCCGTGCTCAAGGCGCGCACGCATCTCCCGATCTTCATCGATCCTTCACACGCCGCAGGCACCCGAGATCTCGTACCCCCGCTCGCCCTTGCAGCCAAAGCGGTCGGGGCGGATGGAATTATTGTTGAGTTCCACCCTGAGCCCGAGAAAGCTCTCAGCGACGGACCCCAGGCGTTGCGCTTCCCGCAGTTTGAGAAACTCATGGCGGATCTTCGAAAAATAGAGGTATAGAGATGGCGACCCTTGATGTGAATGTAGCGCGAGTTGAGTCTCACTCGCCTCTGTGGGTTGATCGAGGGCTTCTTGAGAAGCTTCCGAGCCTGATACAGAGCGCCCGATACTCCTCTATCGTCGTAGTTGCTGATACCGGTGCCGTGAAAGCCCGCGACCGCGTGTGCACGGCACTCGGCATTCCCCACAGCAGGGTGCTCTCGGTGCAGGGAGGCGAGGCACAGAAAAATACCGAGGGGCTCATGCGCCTTTGGGAATTTTTTGTTGAGCAGAACCTCGATCGGAGATCTCTTGTCATAACAGTGGGAGGAGGTGCGACGAGTGACCTTGTGGGATTCGCCGCTGCGACCTACATGCGAGGAATCGCGTTCATCAACATCCCGACCACCCTCCTCGCCCAAGTTGACGCGAGCATCGGTGGAAAGGCAGGCATAAACTTTCACGGCGTCAAAAACTTACTCGGCTCGATCGCTCAACCTGCGGGCATCGTAATCGACATCGACACCCTTGAGACCCTACCCGAGCGGGAGCTACGATCAGGATTCGCAGAGATCGTAAAGCACGGACTCATCGCTGATCGCGATTACTTTGATACCGTAACCTCGAAGAGGTGCACCGCATGGTCAGCCGATGAGATGGTCGCGCTCGTTCACCGATCGTGCGAGATAAAGAAACGCGTAGTAGAGTCTGACGAGCGAGAGCAAGGTCCCCGAAAGACCCTCAATTTTGGGCACTCTATCGGTCATGCAGTGGAGTCCTTCTCACTCGCACACGGACCGAGCCTCACACACGGCGAGGCGATCTCGATCGGGATGTACGGGGAGGCTTACATCTCTCACCGCATCGGGAAGATCTCTGCAGCAGATCTCTCAACAATTGACCAAGGGCTTCGAGCAGCAGGTCTGCCGACCCGCCTTCCAACCCCAATCCCCACCGCTGAATTACGGAGCCTGATCTCCCGCGACAAAAAAAACGTGGGAGGTCATGTAAAGTGGTCCCTCCTGGATCGAATCGGCTCCGCAGTGTTTGACATCGTAGTGCCTGAGGAGCTCATCGTTGAGGTTCTTTCAGCAATACAACCCGGAGCTCAGTCTCTATGAAGATCGTGCGCCTCACGCCACCTGGAACTCCGCTCACGAGCACCTTCGATGTGCTCGGCTCCAAAAGCTACACCAATCGCGCCCTCATTATTGCGGCGTTGGCCTCCGGCGTATCTACGCTCTCGGCTGCCTCAATGAGCGCAGATAGCGAGGCGATGATAGCCGCGCTACGACTTTTGGGAGTTTCCATAACGGAGCAGCATACCGCATACGGAGCGACCCTCACGGTTGAGGGAACTGGCGGGGCGCTTCGCCCATACCAGGGAGAGATCTCTGTTGGACCAGCGGGAACCACGATGCGATTCCTCACGGCGCTCTGCTCGGGAATACCCGGAATCAATATCGTGCTCTCGGGTACTGAGAGAATGCACAGCAGACCGATTCACGAACTCGTTGCGGCACTGCAAAGCCTCGGTGCGGAGATCGACTACCTCGGCACTCCCGGATGCCCTCCGCTGCGCATTCGATCCACGTCACACCTGAAAGGTGGAACGGTGTCGATGAACGGCACCGTCAGCAGTCAATTCATCACTGCCCTCCTCCTCATCGCGCCCCTCCATACGGGTGCGCTTACGATCGAAATTGAAGGGGAGCAGATCTCCCGTTCCTACATCGACATGACGCTGCAAAGTATTCACGACTTCGGTGTGACGGTCACTCATGACGCATACAAACGCTACACCTGCGACGTCGGACAACGATATGCGGCGCGGACCATCGCGATTGAGGGAGACGCTTCGGGCGCATCGTACTTGTGGGGACTAGCCGCCATCTCGCAGGGACGAGTGACTGTCCGGAACATCAATCCTCAATCTGCTCAAGGCGATATTCACTTCCCTGAGGCCCTCATGCGAATGGGGTGCTCAATTTCATCTGATACCCGGTCCATCACCGTTGAGGGTCCAAAAACACTCAAGGGCATCGAGATCGATATGTCCAACATGCCTGATGTCGCTCAAACCCTCGCGGTTGTGGCTGCGTTCGCGCAGGGACGGACTGTACTGCATGGACTCAGCACACTTCGCGTTAAGGAGACCGATAGAATAGCCGCTCTTCACACCGAGCTGACGAAAGTGGGTATTACATCGGAACCTGGCCCTGACTTCCTCGTCGTTCACGGAGGAACACCAAAAGGAGCACGAATCGCAACCTACGAGGATCACCGCATGGCGATGTCGTTTGCCATGATAAGTGCCAAGGTTCGAGGAATGGAGATAGAGGAGCCTCACGTCGTGCTCAAGTCGTTCCCAACTTTTTGGGAAACACTGGCTTCGAGCGGGATTTTTGTTGAGGAGCTCTCCGGCACATAACCGGATCTCCCTCTCTCTCAATCGCCGAGGCGGTCAGAGGCGAACGATTTACGACAGATCCGAACAGCCCCACCCTTTCGGTTTGAGTAGCTCAAAACCGCCGTGTACACTCCCCGCACTATGAAAAAGATCGCAACGTTTGCCTGCTCCTTCATCCTCGGTCTCGTCGCTGCTCTCTCGTTCGCTGGGTGCGGCACTGGCGGTAATGACGATCAAACCAATCTTCGATTTATCAACGCCGTGGCAAACGTGGATTCGGTAGACCTCTTCATCGATGGAGATATGTGGTTTGAGGACCAGGGCTACTTGGTCTCGAGTAACTATTTTACATTCGACACCTACCAACATCTCTTTCAGGTAACACCTTCTAATTCCCTCTCTCCGCTCGACAACTTGCTGGCCGCACTGGCTGACGACAAGGATTACACCTACATCGCCGTCGGCACAGCCTCTGATGGAGATGCCCTCATGTTGATCGACAATAATGAGCGCGCTGGCACCGGATCCTTCAAACTTCGAGTGATCAACGCAATCGAGGAGTGGGGCTCCTTTAATGTGTTCGTGGTCACCAACGTTCAGGATATCGCGACCGTTGCTCCAGCTGTGGAGGGACTCAGATATAAGGGCGTGTCGCAATACCTTTCCGGACGCTCAGGTGTCTACGACATAGTAGTGACAAGCAACTCGACAGGACAAGTTCTAGCAACCCTTCCGGGACAAACCTTCACTGAAACAGATGTCTACACCCTTGTGTTGGCGCAAAACGATTCGGTGGTATCACCAGTTTATCCCCTGCTGATCAACGACTCCGAGTCGTAAGATTGGGGTGCGCTTAAACCGCCCACCCTTGTCATGACATCGAATCAATCACTCCATGCGTAGAGAGGATCATACGCGTCTCAGGATCATAATATCCAAGTGAGAGCTGGCGTCCCTCACGCTCTTCCAATAGCCGGGATATCTCACCCGGAGAGGACACAAAGTGTCCATTAATCGCCACTATCTTCTGCCCATCTTTGAGCCCTAGGGAGCCAAAGAAAGAGTTTTCCGATGGTTCATTGATCCGTACCCCTTGGATGTGAGAGCTCGGATCGTTGGAACCCTCATTTGCAAAACGCTCACCCAAACCAAGCGCCTGATAATCGCCATAGAAGGAGCTGCCCGAGCGATTGTGATATACCACCTTGGGCAGGTGTGCAAAATTTGTGCTCAATGGATATTCTATTCGATCAAAGTTTTCAGACCCTTGCACAATGGAGTGTCGCTCCATCGCCTGATCAACAAAGTCCTCATTCGTGCTGGGACGACTTGGTCGAGGGCGACTCGGTAGGCTCGAATAACCGCCGAGAAAGAATTCACGCTGCTCTTCAGTATCAGTATGCTGAAGCACGATACTTTTTTGGCTCACCGACACTAAACGATAGCATCCGCGAAAGTCCTCTCCTTCAGAAACGACATCCTCCTGAAGGCCACCCAGTTTGACGATCGCCCAGTCCTTCCCCTCTTCGAGTCCAGTGGCATGGACTTTTACAGACGCGGTCTTCAGGGAATGATGACAGAGCTCCCGATCAACCTCTCTATGCATCGATGGAGACGCAAGCCCAGCGCTGAGCGCAAACAACACAAGGAGAGCCATTGCCCCCTCATGTAACCTACTTGAACGCATAATAACCTCTCGGGCCTAAAAACAACCTTAGGCATCCTGATTAGTATAGGTTCCGCCCGAATCTTATGTTCGAACTTTCTTCTGCTGCTGGTAAAAAAAGACGGACAGCTAGAGCATTGATAACACTAGATAATTATATCGCAGAATCTCGTCTACCTCGAAATTACCAGGGCAAAATAGCGAAGAATCCGCGGTCTGGAACATCCGCGAACCTTTCGCGGTTGAGACCCTCAGCGATGATATCCGCCCAGGTTTGGCAGATCTCTCGGGCAGAGCTCGACAAGGTGAGCCTATTGACGTCAAGAAGGCGTGTCGGAGGGAAGCGTCTATCAGCGAGCGTTGCTATCAACTTACCCGTCTGCGCGTCATATACTCGAGCTGCAAACGCGACATGTGGATCAGAGACAGCATTGAAGAGCACCGAAGAGCCCGGGATCGGCACAAGCATGATTCCCGCCTTTTGGATCGGATGGGAGAATTCAAGCTCAGTGAGAGCGATATCAAAGATGATTCCGCGCGGCTGAGGTGACTCGACAACCGTCACGACCCCTTTGGGATAGGTTGAAACGGCATTGATAAGCTCTTGTTTAAAGTAATCCGCTAAATCATTGGCGAGCTTCTTGTATTCACTCTCCTTAGTAAGAAACGTGCTCTTGCTCGCCTCCCATGCGTCAGCCGGCAATGTGTCCGCCGTCACCTTCCTGAAAAAAACGTTCGTATAATTCTCGTCCGGGAGATTGGGATCTATCCAGGCGTGCTTAAAGGGAAGGGTCTTGTCAGTCTGAGTGCGGTCTCGGTCCTCCAGGAAGATCGGTGGGAGATCTTTGGTTCTCTCCTGCACCGCGCAGCCTGCTACCCCGGACACGATCGCTGATAGAGCCACGACTCGGGTGATGAGGTTTGGAAAGTAATCTTTCTTCATGGGGATGCTCTCTTTTGTCAGTTTGCCGGGGACGCAGTCCCCATGCTCACACCTAGCAACAAGTTTTTCAAGCCTGATTGAACCCTGCCACCTGAAACGGCTATGCTCCCCTTATGTCACCGCCCAACAAGATAGTCCTGATCGGCTTTATGGCTTCCGGCAAGAGCGCCGTAGCGAAGCTGCTAGCACCGCAGTTGGGATGGAACGCTCACCACCTTGACGATGACATCGTCTCAAAATCAGGACTCCCTTCCGTGGCGGCTATATTCAAGGAGCACGGCGAGGGATTTTTTAGGGATCTTGAATCCTCTGTTGCACTCTCACTGCAGGAAACCCAGAGGGTTGTCATCGCTACCGGAGGTGGCATCATTACCCGGGCCAGCAACATCGAGGCACTCAAGAGCAACGGTGGCATCGTGGTGTACCTTCGAACCTCTTTTGAAACAATCACACAACGAGCAGGAGACACATCGTCTCGTCCCCTCTTCTCCGACAGGGCGAGCGCCCTTCAGCTCTACATGAAGCGACTCCCGATCTACGAGTCGTTCGCCGACATCATAGTGGACACCGACGACCGAAGCGAGGAAGAGGTCTGTACTGAAGTGTTGCATCGTGTGGAGCCGCTGCTATGCCGCTAGAGATCACCGCACGAACCTCTCTGTGCCTTATCATTGGGGATCCGGTCTCCCACAGCCTCTCTCCAGCCATGCACAACGCTGCCTATGCACACCTGGGGATACAGTTTGTAATGGGCGCTGCACATGTGACACCTGAGGGGCTCGTTGATGCGATCAAAGGTGTGCGAGCACTTGGCATCCGGGGGCTTGCCGTGACGATGCCGCATAAGGTCTCAATCATGCCCCTACTTGACGCAGTCGTTCCCACAGCTCAAGCAATAGGAGCTGTGAATACGGTGGTCGTGGAGAACGGCGTGCTCACGGGATTCAACACCGATTGGCTCGGCATCCTGCGCCCCCTTGAGCAGCGCACGCCCCTCAAGGGCAAAGCGGTTGCGCTCTTGGGAGCTGGCGGAGCTGCTCAGGCCGCTCTACACGCGTGCCAGAGCCAGGGTGCGAGCGTCACAATCTTCAATCGGACCATTGAGAAAGCCAAGACGATTGCAGAGCGCTTCGGGTGTGCGGTTCTTCCCCTGACGGACGTCATGGAGCTCGGCGCCTTTGACATCATCATCAACACCACATCTGTCGGAATGGATCCGAATAGGAATCAGAGTCCGATACCTCAATCTGCGATCTGTAAGCACCACATCGTCTTTGAAACGATCTACTCACCAGCAAGAACTCAATTGATTCAGATGAGCGAGGCTGTTGGAGCTCAGACCATCACAGGTCTTGAGATGTTTCTGGAGCAAGGGGCTGCCCAATTCCAACTCCACACAGGTGTCAAGGCTCCGCGTGCGGAAATGGAAAAGATTTTAAAAGCCGCGCTAGGGAGGTGACCTGCGCACCGGTTTTTCGTATACTTTCGGCTCTCCGCAGATGACGCTCGAACGAGTGCAGGGCGGGGAAATGTACGTGTCTAACCCCCACTACGCCGACGGCTCGCTGCTCGAGATTTCGCCAACTGGTGGCGTTTTCACAAGGTGATTCGATCGGTTCTCGTTCTTCTATGTGCGCTCAAAGAGTCGACAACAAATACTGTCTCCCGATCATCAAATCCACTCGCGCTGAAGTAGAGGAGGCTTTAAAAAAGAACATCAACAAGTTCCGCTTTGCTGAGGTGTGGCTTGATTACATCGAAGATCTCGACCCTGGATTTGCGGCGTCCCTTGTCGGACACTACCCAAATAGGCTCGTGATGGTGTTCCGACGACGCAACCTCGGATCCATGAAACTCGCCACCGACACCCGCTTCAAAATTATCTCCACCCTCTCCCGCAAGCAGGTGCTGGTGGATATGGACATCACCATGCAGGCTGACGATATCGGTCGACTCCAAGCCGCTCGCATTCCCGTAAAGAGCATCCTCTCCTACCACAACTTCTCGCAGACCCCTTCAGACACCGTCCTGCGCTCCATTGTATCCCGTATGAAGGGGTGGAACGCCCACATTATTAAGATAGCCACTCATTGTACCACCCAGCGAGACGCGCTGCGGCTCCTCTCTCTCCTCATCGACCTACGAGAGTCTGGCCAGCGGGCGATAGTTTTGGGAATGGGCAAGCACGGGGTCATCACCCGTGTCTTCGGCTCAGTTTGGGGTAATGAAATGGCCTTTGCGCCCCTAGATCTCGCCCAACGCTCAGCAGCCGGTCAGCTCACGGTCGATAAACTGGACTCGATCATGCAGGCCCTTGGGTGATAGGCTCCCCTTGAGGTGGAGGAACCATGGCCGGAAACTCATTCGGAGAGCTTTTCAAAATAACCACATTTGGCGAATCACACGGTGGTGCCGTTGGTGTCGTAGTCGATGGATGCCCCCCAGGTCTCGAGATCTGCGAGGGGGACATTCAACGAGAACTCGATCGCCGCAAGCCAGGGCAGAGCGATATAACTACCCCTCGCAAAGAAGAGGATTCTATTCACATCTTGAGTGGCGTATTTGAGGGCTTCACCACCGGAACCCCGATCATGATGCTCGCGTACAACAAGGATACCCGATCTGAGGATTACAACCACCTTAACAAATTGTTCCGCCCATCCCACGCCGACTTTACCTATCTTTCGAAGTACGGACTTCGAGACTGGCGCGGAAGTGGTAGAGCATCTGCTCGCGAGACGCTAGGGCGAGTTGCTGCCGGGGCGATCGCTCAAAAGTTTCTTAAAGAGAGCATCGGTATCGAGATCCTCAGCTACGTCGAGCAGGTTGGAGACATTCAATCACAGGTCGACTATGAGACCGTTTCTGCTGATCAGATCGAGAAAAACATCATCAGATGTCCAGATCACGAAGCCGCCACCAAGATGATCGAACTGGTGCGCGCTGTGCAGTCCGACGGGGATTCGATCGGTGGCATCATTCGCGGCGTGATACGAAACGTGCAGCCTGGTTTGGGCGAGCCTGTATTCGACAAACTTCACGCCGACCTTGGCAAAGCGATGCTTAGCATTAACGCCGTCAAGGGTTTTGAGATCGGTCTCGGGTTTAACGCCGTGCACCTGCGCGGCAGTCAACACAACGATCCCTTCACAGTCAATACAGCCGGAGAGGTCGTGACTCGAACAAATAATGCGGGTGGTGTGCTGGGTGGCATCTCTACGGGGAGCACGATCACGTTTCGAGTTGCTTTCAAGCCAGTTGCAACGATTGCAAAAGAGCAAGACACCGTAACCCTTGAAGGCGAGCCAACGAAGCTTGCAGCCTCGGGGCGACACGACCCCTGCGTATTACCGCGAGCAGTTCCGATCGTCGACGCAATGGCGGCATTGGTCATGGCGGATCATGTGCTGCGCGACAAGGCGCAGAATCTCTAGCAGTTGGCTCCCACCAGGGAGAAGTCGAGCGGTAAGCGGGATTCTGTTAAAGGTCCTTGTGGGACCGAGTGATCATTCATCTAGGCTCACCGTTGCCGATGAGCTCAAGCGACACTACCCGAAGGCCCGTCGCGGGTCGCAACGTTCTACGTTGCCGTAGAAAGCCTTCCTATTCGGTCTTGCTTCAGCTGGGGT